>NZ_JBHXAS010000063.1:0-28084 GCF_042727425.1 Peribacillus sp. NPDC060253 | reverse complement strand
CACTTGAAATGGCTTAATCCGTTTTAATATTTCATTTAAGGTTTTTTTCTGAACCAATGGTATGTGTCCAAAGTGCCAATGAATAGTAATAGTAAAGGTAAAACCAGAATGACATACGCACTTTTTCATCTTTTTTAAGCTATTTAAAAAAATGCAATTAGTCATTTCTAGGTGGGAAAGGGAGGATAACTTTGAAACAAGTGAATCGCTTTATCCGAAGCGTTACATTACTAATGCTCGCATTGCTCATGTTTAGTGGGCAGGCCGCTTGTGCTTCATCAGATTCAATATCATCGCAATCCACGCCAGACCTTTTGATTCGGCAAATCATGGGTTTAGCCTATGAATCCCAACAATCCATTAACAGTGGACCATTTTCTGTAGGTGATTCATTGAAGAAAGTGGAAAAAGCATGGGGTGCACCGGAAGATTTAAGTACTGCTGCAGCCAATTATTGGAGCCGGAATGTCCGATTCCTCTATGACGGTTCAACAGGTAGAAAAACGATTACCGGCATTGATGATTTTGATCCGAAATTGCAATCCATTCATTTATCCATGTTGAAGGGATTGATTGGTGAACCTATAAGTGAAGTGGAGCAAGAAGGGATGTACTATGTCACTTATACCGATTACGCAAATTATAAAGTGGTCTTCGTGTTTGAAAGCGCCTGGATTAACCCTGATCCAAGATTGAATATGTATACGGTTGAATTTGCGACAGATCAATAAGAAACCACCACACAAAAGAAATCGTCCCTTTATTGCAGCGGGGCGATTCTTTGCTGTTATTATCTTTTTCTTACCACCGGGAGAATTTTATTTAAGAATCTAATCTTACCGTTCTAATCAATATTGTTCAGCCATACATTAAGAAGATGTAAGTAAAATGATTTAGGGGGGAACTGCTTTGTCAGAAGGATTGCATAGTATCATTTTACCGGTTTCAATAGACACTGTATGGGGGTTTGTAAGTGTCATAGATCGTTGGGCACCTCTTGTACCAGGGTATATCAATCATGAGATGATTAATGATAGGACACTTATATGGGAGTTTAAAAGCGATTTAGGATTGATGAAAAAGAAAATTAAACTTGAAGTGAATATTTTGGAATGGAACGAACCCGACAAGGTAACATTTAAACTACGGGGATTAAATGAAAAATTTGATGGGTATGGCTATTTCTTAGCAGAACAGTGCGGTATGGGACAGACTAAAATGACTGGCTGCTTGGCGATAACGGCAAAAGGAGCTAAAGCCCCGATCGTTAATGCTTTGTTAAAAACTTACGTTCCCCAAATGACGATTGAGTTTTCTGAGGCCATGGCACAAAATCTTCTCGTGCAAAAATAGAAATTACATATCGATCAAGCAATGTTGGGTATTGGCACTTGACAATTATACCTATTGGGTATGTATTATAAATTGTAAGATTTTTATCAAGCTTCATTTCAAATTGATTTAAATTTGGTATGATGTCAGGATGAAAATTATTAGTTATAGGGGTAGGAGGTCCACCTCATATGGAATATGAAAAGCAGATGAAAAATAGAGTGAAGCGAATTGAAGGGCAGCTTCGTGGTATTTTGAAAATGATGGAAGAAAATAAAGATTGTAGAGATGTAGTCACGCAGTTATCTGCCACAAGATCTGCGATCGATAGGACAATAGGGGTAATCGTAAGCTCGAATCTTGTAGAATGCGTACGGGAAGCTAATGAAACCGGAGAAAATAATCCCGAGGATCTTGTTAAAGAAGCCGTGAATTTATTAGTGAAAAGCCGGTAAGACATTTTGCTTTTTTTTGTTAATAATTGCATAAGGCATCCTGTCATATTGTGGAATTTTAAGGTTCGGTGGATGTTTTTTAAAAAATGGGCCTCTATAGGAGAGGCCCATTTTTGTGAATTCTCGGTTTTCTTTTTCAAATAAGCAAATCCTTTGATATAAAGAATTGGCATGTTATCCTTAAAGGGATAAAAATTGAGTGAGGTTATGCTATGGAATTTACGCATGTTACATCGGTTTTGCTCGGCCTCGTTATCATTCTTAATATATTATTCGCTACGATCGTTATATTTTTTGAAAGAAGGGAAGCAAGCACGACCTGGGCTTGGTTATTGGTTTTATATTTTTTGCCTGTAGTCGGTTTTATTTTATATCTTCTTTTTGGAACGAGTTTGAGGCACGCCCACTTATTCCAATGGGAGGATAAGAAGAAGATCGGGATTGAAGAAATCCTTGATAAACAGATGGAAGAGCTATCTGCGGATCATTTTCCTTTTCGAAATGCGCCTTCGAGTAATTATCGTGATTTGATTTATATGCACCTTCGAAACAATGATGCCGTTCTTACGGAAGATAACCAAGTTGATATCTTTACGGAAGGAAAAATGAAGTTTGAACAGCTATTTAAAGATATCGAAGAGGCTGAAAACCACATTCACATACAATATTACATCATTCAAAGGGACGGTCTTGGTAAACAATTCATTGATGCTTTGACTAAAAAAGCCAATGAAGGTGTCAAAGTTCGCCTGCTTTACGATGAGTTGGGATCAAGAGGAATGACCAAAAGATTTTTTAGGGATTTTAGGCAGGCTGGCGGCCGTGTGGAGGCATTCTTTCCATCCAAGTTAAAGTTTATAAATCTACGGTTGAATTTCCGTAACCATAGAAAGCTCGTCATCATAGATGGAAAGGTAGGGTATGTCGGCGGCTTTAATGTAGGTGATGAATATTTAGGGCTTAATCCAAAATTCGGTTATTGGCGAGATACACACCTCCGGATAAAGGGAGCGGCAGTCAAAGCCATTCAAACCCGCTTTATTCTGGACTGGAACCAGGCATCGAAGCACCATGATATCATTTATCAGCCCCATTATTTTCCTACTCTGGAGCCTCAAGGAAATATAGATTTGCAAATTGTGACAAGTGGGCCGGATTCTGAATGGGAACAAATTAAAAACGGCTATATTAAATTAATTTCTTCAGCTAAAAAATCGATTCTCATTCAAACACCTTACTTCATTCCGGATGCAAGTTTATTGGATGCACTCAGGATAGCCAGCTTGTCAGGATTGGATGTAAAGATCATGATACCCAATAAGCCTGATCACCTTTTCGTATATTGGGCGACAACTTTCAATGCAGGGCAGTTATTAAGAGCAGGGGCTAAAATTTACATCTATGATAACGGATTTATCCATGCGAAGATGATTGTCGTGGATGAAGAAGTTTCTTCGGTGGGGACCGCAAATATTGATGTCCGAAGTTTTAAATTGAATTTTGAAGTCAATGCCTTCATATACGACGAAGGCATGGCCGAAACACTTACAAGGATTTTTTATAAGGATGTAGAAGTGTGCAGGCAACTTACCATTGAAGAGTTTGAAAAGCGTTCAAAATGGATTCGTTTTAAAGAGTCCATTGCAAGACTGTTATCACCCATTTTGTAAATATAATAGAAGCGGCCCATTACTATATGGGCTGTTTCTTTTGGTACAATGGAGAATAATCAATAAAAGGGGGAACTGCTATGAAAACTTTCATTATCACAGGAGCTTCAAAAGGTTTAGGTGCTGCCATTGCCAAGAAATGTTTGCAGACGAGTGATCATTGCATTTTAATTTCTCGTACAGCCCATCCTGATATGGCTTTACTGGCCGCTCAATTCGGGACGAAGCTTACTGTTATTTCCATGGACTTAAATGAAACGGAAAAGTTAACTTCGTTGATCAATGAGGTCTTGGCGGTAGTGGATCAAAAAAGTGACATATACTTCATTAATAACGCAGGTGTTATCGAACCAATCAAGCCAATTGGAAATCTTGGCCAGGAAAACTTGGAAACCAGCATGCGGGTGAATTTCTTGGCACCCATCGTATTGGCCGATGAATTCATCAAACAAACTAAGGATTGGAACAGAAAGAAGGTAATGGTCAACATATCTTCAGGGGCAGCAAAGAATCCTTATCATGGCTGGGCAGCCTACTGCAGCACAAAGGCGGGGCTTGAAATGTTCACGAGGGTAGCGGGGGTGGAACAGGATAAAGTGTCCTTCCCTACGTCTCTCATTTCTTTTTCACCAGGTGTAATGGACACGGAGATGCAAGGAATAATCCGTTCAGCAGACGAACATGACTTTTCCGACCGAAACAAATTTCATGAATATAAAGAAAAGGGCATGTTAAGGAGTCCTGAATTGGTGGCAGAAAAACTATTGCAGTTACTTGAAGTGGAAGAACTGGAGAATGGGAAGTTTTATGATATAAAGAATTTACTTTAATGTGTCATTGAAGAATGGGTGGAACGAGAAATCGAATGATGGCGTATAGTATGAGGTTGTCCTTTTGGACAACCTCTTTTTGTTGGCTGAAAGGACTTGATGTTTTAGACTTCAGACAACATTTGAAATATACATGTGCAGGATATTCATCCTATGAAAATGTAATAATTCGTTCTATCTAAATACATGAATAACATAAACTTTTTGGAGGGAGTTTGGAGGGTTATGAATGACGATCATCATTGTGAAAAAAGGTGATAGCCTTACGGAAATCGCCAAGAAAAATAAAGTTGACCCGTCAAGGATAATCGAAGTCAATGGATTGGAATCAACAACTTTGGTTCCTGGCCTGGCGTTGTATATACCAGATGCAAATGTGGTGAATCGAAGGTATCTAATAAAAAGCCTGGATAACCTCGATGGAATTGCCAGTCGTTTTGGCACGAGTGTTGCATCCATCATGAAAGCCAATCCCGAAATGGATGCAAATTCACTAAAGGTCGGCACGGAAATCATGATTCCGTCTCCTTACAAAAATCAATTGATCACGCTGGGTTTTGCCTTCCCAAGTTCAGGGGGAGTAGTGTTTGAAACACTTGAGAATAATGGTGACAAATTATCCTATTTAGCCATTGTTGCTTATTCCTTTAACGAGGAAGGCTATGCTTTCGTTGATGGTGATGATCTTCCCCTTATTGCTAAATGTGAACAAACCGGGGTGACACCGCTATTGATGATCCGGAATTTTCAAGACGGTGATTTTGATGCTGACTTGGCTGGTGGAGTACTAACTAGTTCAGTTTATAGAAGGAATTTAATCAATAGTTTGCTTAATTTCGTAAGGGAGAAGGGCTATGGAGGGGTCAGCATGGACATTGAATTCATCCCTCCAGCAAGACGTTCTGATTACGTGGTTTTTTTAAAAGAATTAAAAGAGGGTTTGAACGAACTAATTCTTCATGTTAACGTACATGCAAAAACAGCAGATAATCCTGACAATCGAATTGTAGGCGGTCATGATTATCGGGGGATTGGAGAGGTAGCCGACCTTGTTGCCGTGATGACCATTGATTATGGATATCCAACGGGCCCACCCGAACCAATTTCCCCACTTTGGTGGATGGTCGAGGTACTCCGATATGCTTTGACGAATATCCCTGAGTATAAATTGCAGTCGGCATTTCCTATGTATGGATACGATTGGATTGTATCAAGCAATGATACGAAGGCATTATCAGCTAAAAATGCCCAAAATCTTGCCATTGCAACCGGTTCTGAAATCACATTCGACACTACAGCGGCATCACCTACCTATTCTTATAGAAGAGAAAACTTGGATCATGTCGTCTGGTTTGAAGATATTCGCTCGATAAGTGCAAAATATGAAACGATTGATTCATATGAACTGATAGGTGCAACTTATTGGCAGATTGGTTTGGAATTTCCGCAGAATTGGGCGTTCATAAAACAGAATATAATAACCATTAAATAGAAGGATTTCGTGTAGGCAGTAAAAAAGAGGACGTAGTTCCTCTTTTATCATGGCAATTTCGAATGGTTTGACTCGTGTAGATGAGGGACTTCTGTCAGGACCCATCCAACTAACACCAGGTAAGATTATGAGAAGAGTCAATCGTTCCCAAATCTGCCTTAAAACCATTAAAAAGAAAAGGAGCCATGAAATGAAGGCTCCTTTTCATATACGGTGAACAAAATGAATGAAAGATCAGTGAAGCATATAAAATGACTTGAGCGTGATGATCATACTTCCTTCCCTTGTAATTCCTTTCTTTTAAAAATCGCATAAAGAAAGGCCAGGAATATCAAGGTAGAAGAAAATTGAAACGTTGTTTTGACACTATATGTTTCCGTGATATAGCCTAATAGCAAAATAGAACCGGCAAATGTTAGATTGATGACCGCTCCCCAAACTGCATAAATTTTCGCTAGAGTCTTTTCTGATGCATGGTCTTGGAATAGCTTGGTGTAGATCACTTCCCGGATTTGTTCTGGGAGACCGTAAAGACATGCAAACAACAAAGCCAATGCTGGAATGCTCGTCGATCCGAAAAGAAATATCAGAAGTGAACTGAGAAATAGCCCGAAAATAATAAAGAAGCCGACATGTTTTTCAAGTAACTTGGCAAAACGGATGACGATCAATCCACTGATGATCATGCCGATAAAGTAGCTAGTGTTAATATAACCCCACCACTCTTCACCTAGTTGTAAGTTCTGTTCTACATATACATATATTACGGCAGCTACCCAAACGCTTGAAGCTAAAGTTGAAATAAAATCAAGGGAAATGAGTGTACGTATCGTTGGGATTTGGCGGATCGCTACCCATCCGGATATTATCGAATCCCGGTTTGATGTAGGAATGCTATCCGTTGTTTGTTCAGAGACTTCCATTTTTACTGAATAGATCGTTGAAACGGCAAATAGTATGACCGTAAGCCAAATTATGAAACTACTGTTGGTACTTATTAATAAGACAGAACCAAGCGGCCATCCAGCGACAAAAATCGTCTGGGTGATCACATTCAAGAAACCATTCGCTTTCATCCGCTCTTCTTTTGGAACTAATTGAGGAACCAAAGCTGCGCTAACCGGGGCAGCGACTCCATCCAATAAGGAGATCAAGGCAATGAAGGATATAACGACCACAGCGAAACCTTGATTGAAATTTGTAATATAGATTCCCAGGAAAACAAGTAAAATGGTCTTCCACCATTGCGATTGTACAAGAATTCTTTTTAAAGGAAACCTGTCGATTACGAGTGGTGCAAGTAAACTACTGATAAACCGAAAAATCGTTGTTGTGAACGGAAGCAAACTCAAATAAAAGGCAGAACCAGTTAAGGCATATATAAGTGAAATCAACCCGACTACATAAAATATATCCCCTAGATTTGCAAACGCCTGAGAAATCCAAAGGCGTCGAAACGATTTATTATTCATGTATACCATCCTTTAGCGAGATAAAAGTCCATTGTTTTATAGATGGGTTTTTTTATTTACACTGGATTCACTCCTTAAACGAATAAATTGTATGAGCCGGGTTGGTTTTTTTATACAGATAATCTTACCATGATTTAAGCATGGGAACCTGAAATGCTTGCTGATTATTGAATATGCAATTATACTCCTTAATATATGTTAAAAAGGAGAAAAATTTGATGATTCGACGTTTTGCTTCGTATTACCTGCCGCATAAGCGGTTATTCATTATTGACTTCTTCAGTGCAGTAGTAGTTGCTGTACTTGAACTGGCATTTCCGCTAGCCGTTCAGTGGTTTATAGATACACTGCTTCCTGGCGATGATTGGCCTGCAATTGTATCAGTAAGTGCCGGTTTATTACTTATTTATATCATTAGTACCTTGTTACAGTTCATTGTAGGGTACTGGGGTCACAAATTGGGTATCAATATTGAGACTGATATGCGTGAGGAATTATTTGAACATGTGCAAAAACAATCTTTTCGTTTTTTTTGATAACACGAAAACCGGCCATATCATGAGCCGGATAACCAATGATCTGTTCGATATAGGGGAACTTGCTCACCATGGGCCCGAAGATTTATTTATTGCCTTCATGACTTTTATTGGCGCGTTTTGGATTATGTTGACAATCAATGTGAAACTGGCACTCATCTCCGTTTGTATATTACCATTCCTCGTTTTGTTAATTGTCATAAGTAATTTAAAGATGAATAAAGCCTGGAAGCAAATGTATACAGAAGTTGCGGATGTAAATGCACGTGTGGAAGACAGCGTCTCAGGAGTGAGGGTTGTACAATCCTTTACTAATGAAACATACGAAATGGACCGATTTACCACGAATAATCGCAGATTCCGTAAAGCGAAACTCGTTGGATATAAGGTAATGTCCTTTAGTCTATCAGGCATCTACATGATGACAAGGTTTATGACCCTTGCCGTATTGGTGATGGGAGCTTGGCTAACCTTTCATGGGGAGCTTTCATATGGAGAACTAGTTGCATTCGTTTTATATGTTAACGTCTTATTTAAGCCAGTTGACAAAATCAGTGCGCTGATGGAACTCTATCCGAAAGGAATGGCTGGTTTTAAACGTTTTACTGAACTTTTGGATGTAGCGCCTGATGTCGTGGATAAAAAGGATGCAATAGCAGTTACTTCCCTTTTGGGGGATATTTCCTTTAAAGACGTTTCTTTTAAATATGAAGATAAAAAAAACGTTTTAAAAGGAATTGACCTGAATATTAAATCTGGTGAAACCGTCGCTTTTGTGGGGCCATCAGGAGCAGGCAAAACAACCATATGTTCATTGATCCCGCGATTTTATGATGTTAATTCCGGCTCAATTTCCATTGATGGAATTGATATTCGTGAGATGACGAAAAAGTCGCTGCGGTCACAAATTGGCATTGTTCAGCAAGATGTGTTTCTTTTTACAGGCACTTTAAAAGAGAACATTGCTTACGGAATGCTTGATGCAAAGGATGAACAAATTTCTGAAGCTGCAAGAAAAGCCCATTTGGAGACTTTCATTGAAGGACTTCCGGATGGCTATGAAACACAAATAGGTGAACGTGGTTTGAAATTATCGGGAGGACAGAAACAAAGAATTGCAATAGCGAGGATGTTCTTGAAGAACCCGCCAATATTAATTCTCGATGAAGCCACCTCTGCACTCGATACTGAGACGGAAAGAATCATTCAGCAGGCACTTACTGAACTTGCTGAAAACAGAACTACATTGATCATCGCTCACCGATTGGCGACCATTCGAAACGCTGACAAAATCATTGTTGTTACGGAAGAAGGAATTGCCGAAGAGGGACGTCACGATTACTTACTTAAACAGGGTGGCATCTTTGCCAATCTGCATCAATTACAATTCCAAAAATGATAAAAAGCTATATGTCCTCACAAGGATATATAGCTTTTTTAATAGAATGATATGGAGTTCAATCAATAATGATTTCAGGAAAAAAGGTCTATAAACGCAACTAGGCCAGGGGGGGGGAAGTGCAGACTATAAAGGCGGTTATTTGTTTAAATAGACCGAAATCTAATAGGTTAGCCTATATCAATAGGATTGGCAGTGCATACAATAAAGGGTAGACGGAGAGGCCATATACCAGAAAAGAGTAAGGAGTGCAAATCGTGAAAGTAATGACCATTTTAGGGACCCGACCTGAAATCATCAGATTAAGTCTCATAATAAAGAAATTGGATCAGTATGCTGATTCACATATTCTAGTACACACTGGACAAAATTTCACTACATCCTTAAGCGAAATATTCTTCCAACAGCTACAGGTAAGGAAACCTGATTATGTCTTGCTGAATCAACAAAAAACCCTCGGAGAACAGTTATCGGCCATTTTCATGAATTTAGAAACCATTCTGTTAAATGAAAAGCCAGACAAAGTATTAGTGTTAGGTGATACGAACTCCGGGCTTAGCTCCATCCTGGCAGAAAGAATGGGGATCCCGGTCATTCATATGGAAGCGGGAAACCGTTGCTTTGACCTGGAAGTGCCAGAAGAAAAAAATCGTCGGATCATTGATGCTGTTTCAAGCTTGAATTTACCTTACACTCCACAAAGTAAGGAGAATCTTTTGAATGAAGGTATCCCAAGTAAAAGAATCTATTTATCGGGGAACCCAATTTACGAGGTTTTGAACCATTTCAACAATGAGATTGAGCAAAGTGTCATTTTGGATAAATTGAATCTGGGTAAGGAGGATTATTTCCTCGTTACGGCCCATCGTGCTGAAAATGTAGACTATGAAGATCGTTTGCTGGAAATTATGAAGGGCATTAATTTAGTAGCCGAAACCTATCAAAAAAGAATCATTTGCAGTTTACATCCCCGGACAAAATCCCGCATTGAACTCAGTCCTAAATTAGATGTACATCCACTGATAGAATTCCATGAACCCTTTGGTTTCTTCGACTTTGTAAAGCTTGAAAAAAACGCTTTTTGTGTGCTGACCGATAGTGGAACCGTCCAAGAAGAATGTTGCTTGTTCCATGTACCTGCCGTTACAATTCGAAAAACTACGGAACGGCCTGAAACGATTGAGTCGGGCAGCAATATGTTATCGGGAATTAATGCAAAACAAATCGTCAATTGTGTAAACATTATGGTTAACCAGCAAAAAGACTGGACTTTTCCAGAAGGCTACGACCATAGAAACGTTTCGGATAAAGTACTTAAAATAATACTGGGAGGCCATGAAATTGATTAAGAATCGAACAATCTTGGTAACAGGCGGTACAGGCTCATGGGGTTATGAATTGGTTAGACAGCTATTAGAATATGAACCAAGCGAAATCCGTATTTTTTCAAGGAATGAGTCCAATCAATTCACAATGAAACAGGAGTTTGATAATAATCCGAAATTGCATTTCATTATTGGAGACGTAAAAGAGAAGGAAGCTTTATTGGAAGCATGCCAAGGTGTTGATTATATCTTTCATTTGGCAGCGTTAAAGCATGTACCTGTTTGTGAGGACCAACCCATTGAAGCATTAAAAACAAATGTGACTGGAACACAGAATGTCATAGAAGCAGCCATTAGCTGTAATGTTCATTCAGTTATAAATATTTCTACAGACAAGGCTTCAAATCCATCCAATTTTTATGGCCTTTCAAAAGCGATGGCAGAAAGGCTGATCATTCACGCTAATACATTAAACACGAAAACTAGGTTTGTATGTATCCGAGGCGGAAACGTTTTGGGAACTAACGGAAGTGTCATTCATGTATTCAAAAAGCAAATCAAGGAAAAGGGAAAAATCGGTATAACGGACTTAAATATGACAAGATTCTTTCTAACCATTCAAGAAGCGATAAAATTGGTGTTCAAGGCAACATTTGAAAGTGTCGGCGGAGAAATATTCGTGATGAAAATGCCTTCCTGTAAGATTATCGACCTAGCCGAAGTGTTGATAGAAGCATCCAATAAAGCAGATGTGGAAGTGGATGTCCTAGGCATCCGTCCAGGTGAAAAACTCCATGAGATCCTTCTTTCAGAATACGAAAGCACAACGGCAATTGCCTATGATGATGAATATTATGTTATACTGCCAGCCATTCACATAGAGGGTATAAAGGAGCATTATTCCAAATACCAGTCTGTTAGTTTGGAAGACTACAACTCTGGCACAGGACTAATGGAAAAAGCCCAAATTAAGGAAATGTTAAAGAAAGGGGGCTTCATTTAACATGAAGGTACTAGTCCTTGGTGGACAAGGGATGGCAGGCCATGTAATAAAGGACTATTTCACAGGGGACCCCAAGTATCAGGTTAGCTATACATCAAGGGATCGGAATGATAAAAAGGGTTTATATTTGGATGTAACCGATTTAACGGGTCTTGAGGAAATTATGGACAAAGTAAAACCCGACATTACGATAAATTGTATCGGCATTTTAAATAATCATGCAAATGATAATACGAAACTCGCTTTTCAGGTAAACAGTGTTTTTCCCCATCAGCTTGTTAAATTGACAGAACGCAATAATGGAAAATTGATCCATATCAGTACAGATTGTGTATTTTCAGGTAATAAAGGAGATTATACCGAGGATGATATTCCTGACAGTTCGACCATTTATGGTCAATCCAAACATTTGGGGGAAATTATTAGTGAAAAACATTTGACAATACGCACCTCCATAATTGGCCCGGAGCTAAAAGAAGATGGAATTGGTTTATTCCTTTGGTTCATGAAGCAAAAAGGAAAAATAAAAGGATACGAAAAAGTTCTATGGAATGGTGTAACGACTCTCGAGCTTGCTAGGGCGCTGGACACGATGATCCAGATGAATATTACCGGATTATATCATCTTGGTTCAGATGAAAAAATATCAAAAGCGGCCCTATTAAAATTGATACAGCAAACCTTTAAGAAAACGGATGTGGAAATCATTCCAGATTCAAATATAGTTCTGGATCGATCCATAAAAAATACAAGAAACGATTTTGAATACAAAATGCCTACTTACGAAAAAATGTTAGTGGAATTAAGAGATTGGATGAAAAAGCAGTAAGAAAATAGAAGAATTCGCTAAATGAATCATGATGAAAGCGATTTGTATGGAGTCTGGAAGAACAAAACCACCTAAGTTTTTGATGGGGTAGGCAAACCAAAACATTGAAGACTAAAAAACGAAATATATTTATTTTTCTTGTAATGTAAAGATCTCTTCGTGTAAGAAACTTCCTTTCGCATAGAAGTATTCAGTCAAGAAAAGTTACATCCAAAGAAATGTGAAAGGCTAGTTACCTTCCGAGGAGTCTTTTTCCTGAATGAACAACTAGTATTAATGGTCAATTACTTTGAGGGGCCATTAGTATATTACATATTAAGTTCCATATTGAAAAAGAAAAAATAGTAGCATCATTTTTGGCTTTCACTTCATAGAATCTTTGGCAAGAGGAGATTGTAAACTAGTAAACTGTCAAGAGGGTTGTAAGCGTTATTATATTTAGCGGGCTGCCTTATGATTGATGGGGTAACTCACTTGGAAGGAATGATAAATAGACAATTAAACTTGTCCAAACTTAGGGGCATCATCGTTTAATGAAGCCGTTTTAAAAGCGTTCAATACTGCTAATAATCTCCCGAAACAAAGGTATTCGGGAGATTATTAGGATAAAAACACAGCTTCTTTTTTTATCCGGTTTTATTTATGAACTGTTCTTGCCGTATAAAGTGTAAAGTCAGAAACGATACACTTTTATTCAATGAATAATTAACTTAACTCCAGATAAAAAGTCTCTTCATTCACTCCACAGATCAGTAAATGGATAAATCGAAAATGTAAAGTTTGGGATTAAATATCCTGAAAATTGGTGGTCTTAGTGAGGGCGGACATATATGCGGATTATCGATTGAACTATTTTTTAGTTGAGAAAGAATACGTTTCGGATAAACCTTGGAAAATATCGGTCTTAGGATACCAATTCAGCGATTGCTGTGCTTTCCTGTTATCAAGGCAGCTGTGTTTAATATCTCCTGTTCTTGCGGCAGAATGAACCGTATCCACCTTGGAGCCATGAATTTGTGTTAGCATTTTCAATAGGTGATTTACAGATGTTTTCTGTGCAGTGCTGACCTGGATTGTTTCTTGGTTTCCTCGATTCACTGAAGCGATATTTGCATGTATGATATCTTTCACATATATGAAATCACGGGTTTGTTCACCATCACCGTGAATGCTTAGAGGCATCCCTTTTTTGAGTTTTTCTAAAAAGACTGCAACGACTCCGCCTTCGCCTTTTGCTGTTTGTCTAGGCCCATAAACGTTTCCATAACGGAGAATCGTATACGGAAGCCCATATAGCTGATGAAATAAACGGATATATGATTCGGCAGTTAACTTTGATAAACCATAATAAGAAATGGGTCCTGTCAAGTCATCTTCGGAAATCAGGTCTTTTTGTAAATCACCATAAACACCGGAGGTAGAAGAAAAGATCAGCTTACTTACAGAGGAATCATGACATGCCTTGAGAATGTTTATTGTTCCGTTGATATTTACATCTGCATCATATTGGGGTTCGAGAATGGAGCGGCTCACATCCGCTTGTGCAGCCAAATGGAAAACAACATCAGGCTTTTCCTTAACCATGATTTGTCCAGCTGCCTCGCTGCATATATCTTCAGTATGGATGATGGCATTGGGATGTACATAGTCCAAGTGTCCAGATATCATGTTATCCAATACATGTACCTCGGCACCATTTGAGATAAGTTCTTCAACGAGATGGGAACCTATGAACCCAGCCCCTCCAGTCACGATAGCCTTCATACATCATACTCCTTTTATATGTTTTTATTATTGTATGTTATATGAATAATAATGGTTTAAGCAGTTACCTAGCATTCTCTAAAAAGAGGAGGAAGATAGAAGCTGACAACATGGAAAGTGGCAGCATCATATTAGTTACTTCTTTTTTTGGAAAGGGCACTTTCATATACACCTAGCACTTTTTGAACGGCTTTATCAGGGGACCAATGATCAATACCCCATTTTTTGGCGTTAATTCCAAGGTTTTTCATGTATGATTCATGCTCCAATAAGTAATTAATATGGGTGGTTAACATTTGTTCATCCCCGGCAGGTGATAATACACCTGTAACTCCATGTTCAATGATTTCAGGAACTCCTCCCACATCACTGGCAATGACAGCCTTTCCAGTAATTTGTGCTTCTATTACTGATAAGGGCTGATTTTCCATCAAGGTTGGCAGAACGAAAATATCCGAAATGGACAATAAATAGGGAATATCATCCCGTCTCCCCAAAAAGATCACGTCAGTTTCCAGCCCCATGGCCTTGCTTTTACTTTTCAATTCCTTTTCCTGGGGACCGTCCCCAACTATCCAACAAACCCAATCATTTCTGGTTTCCTTTAATTGCATAAGTGCGCCTATTAAATGATGCACTCCTTTAAACTCATTCAATCGACCTGTATAAATAATCACTTTCTTATCGGCTGGGCGTTGAATATCGGATTTTTCGTCCACTCGCTTCAGGAAGGATTCGATATCATATCCATAATGAAAAACACTTAGTTGTTCTTTCGGAACTTTAAATTCTTCTGTTAAAATATTTCTCATCCATTCATTGGCTACAATCGTATGATCAGCTGAAGTCGCGCCATCATATTCAAATTGATTAAAATAATAACGCCCTTTTTTTGCGATGCTTTTTTTTTGCGTTTTGGAGTTGTAATACGCGTTCTTAAGCTCGTGGGCAACACAACCATGAAGGGTGGCGACTAGAGCAGTCTTTTCGGATCTTATTCTGTTAATGCAGACGGTGGAAAAAATATCTTGGGTATGAATGACATCATATTGTTCCAAACCTATATGTTTGGCTCCTAGCTGGAAAAAGTTACATCGTGTTTCATAATAGTGAATCACTGGGTCTCCATGAGTGGGGGAATTATGTTGCTCCATCAATATGGAGATTTCCTCTGGCAGCAGTGCATCCCTATATATCCTTCGATTTTCGTTAATGATGTGAACATATTCATGGTCCTCGCCAAAGCCGAGGAAATCGACCTCATGACCTAGAGTTTCAAGCTTTTCTTTTAATTGCTGCATATAGTTCCAAACCCCACCTACATGTGGCGTTACCCAAAAGGTGGCAAGCAGAATTTTCATTAAGATATCTCCCATCTGTTAGTACTTAGTAATTATCATTTCAAATTCGTTTTTATATAAGTATTCAGGAGATAAACTTGTGTTATAGACGGGTGTCTTCCTATTCCAATATTCCTGCAAAGCAAAGACCTGAAAATAGTTTTTATTTTTGTTTTTCAAGTGATGAGGATTATATGTATATTTTCAAGTGGAAAAATAAACAGTGAGCACTTGTTGAATATGGTTATGCTCACTGCTTAATTATTAAATTATTTGGTGAATATTTTGGCTTGATATCCTATTAGCGTACGTAATTAGTCGGAGTATGCAGCCGCGTTAAAACTTTCAGGGCCTGTACGAGTTGGTACAATTGGTATCCCGCCAGGTATACTAATAAACGCTTGATAAATCAAAGAACCTGGGTTAGGTGGTCTATAGTCAGCACCGGTAACAGTGATTATATTTCTAGAAGCAACTAATAAGGCGCCAGCAGCTGGTGCTGTTTCTATAGCTGAATAAACAAGGACACGTCCTGGTCCTACGCCTCTGTAAATTTGGATGGTGACGGGGACTAATACAGCAGCTAAAGAGCTAAGGGAAACAGTTGCGGTGAATTGAACACGAAGGTTAGGTCCAGCACCTGATGTGTTTAGGCCTAGTGTTGCAAAAAGCGCGGGAGTAGAGGAAACTGGAATGGAGATCTGACCACTACCACTTATATTTTGCGAAATCTGAGCGTCTAAAAATTTTCCCATAATTAACACCTCTTTTCTAAAGGGATACATCCAGTTTATTAATGTTTTATGTTTTTGGTGTGGACAAGTTATCCATTTATTTTTAAATGATTAATTTTTTTTCAATCAAATTAATACATAGACTTGTATTTTATAAATCTCCAGGGCATTGTAATCATCCCATATTCACTCCAAATCCTGATAAGCAGTATGCATATCAAACGATAAAGGGGATTTCACCAAAAATACGAAATCTGCCCGGCAGAATGAGAGTAAATGTATACGAGTAGTTTCTATGGTGCTTATTAGTAAAACAATAAAAACCAGATTCTCATGAGTTTAATAGCTTTTGTTTTTCTATTAGAAATTCTTCCTCAGTAAGGTAACCTTGTTCTTTTAATTCGGCTAACGTTTTATAATCCTCAACTTTATTGGAATTATTTACTGGGACAGAAGTAAACAATACCAATATTTGATTTGTACCTGTGCGTTCAAGCACCCGATATCCTTGTCTTGCTTTTGTTGCTATTCCTTCACCATTTGGCATACAGTAGCCATTAACTTCGCAACTGCCATCATCTCTAACAAACAGTTTTCCTAAAAGTCCTATGGCTATCCATTCAGGTCTGCTACTGCGAGGTTTGTATTCGATGGTGGCATCCCAATCAGGGTTTAATACCGGCTTCAGTTCTGCCCGTTTCGGCACGACTACATTGCCGCCAGCGTCTAATACAGAAGGAAGTATGGTTTCTTCATACAAAATTTCACCCCACTCTGTAGTCAAGTACTTGTGTTTCCATCGAAGCTCTCCACTATCAGCTAAGAAGGCAGGTTTTGCGCTTGAAATTCCCAATATAAAATCATCTTGGCCATTTGCTATAAGCACTTTATTTCCTGACAAGGTGACGAAGTATCCGAAATCGATAGGATTCCCATCTGCAGTTTCGAACATTTCCGCATAATCTGCCGCAGGGGTGGTGACGGTTCCGTCAATTTTCACATTACCATTGCTTAAAATTTTGGCAGCCAAGCCCGGCGTTGAGGTATTTATGCCATTTGCCAGATACCAAGAATACGGCAGCTCGTTTGCTGCACCAAATTGCCCCATGACATGAACACCTTCCAAAAAGTTAGCATTAGTCGATTGTCCTTCTGTGTGGGAGAAGAAACCAGAAGCAACCGAGTTTACTCCTTCTGCGTGTGAGGTGAAACCGCTTGCTATGTTAAGAGCACCTTCAGCATGAGAGTTTTGTCCGAGCGCTTGAGTTTGATTTCCTTCAGCGTGAGAAAGGTCACCTGAAGCGATGGTGCGTTGACCCTCCGCATGCGCAAAAATACCGCTGGCCAACGTCAAATTTCCTTCAGCGTGTGAGGCCCTTCCGTTAGCAGCAGTCTGATCTCCTTCGGCATGCGAAGATTCACCTTGAGCTCTAGTGGCTTGTCCCTCCGCATGAGAGACTAGCCCACTTGCGATTGTGTTTTCTCCCTCTGCATGGGATGCAATACCCGAGGCAGTCGTTACATTTCCCTCTGAGTGGGCATATAAGTTCAAGGCGCTTGTGTTTGATCCCTCCGCATGGGAAGCATAACCGGAGGCTAAGGTTGAGCTACCTTCTGCATGGGCCGTATTTGCACTTGCACTCGAAAAATATCCCTCCGCGTGGGAGGCCACACCTCCCGCCACCGTAGTGGAACCTTCCGCGTGGGAAGAACTTCCATTAGCATTGGTCATATATCCCTCCGCGTGGGAAGCCAGCCCTGTGGCTGATGTGTTAGCTCCTTCTGCATGGGCCACACCAGCTGTCGTTTCGGTCTGATACCCTTCTGTATGAGATGCGTCTCCACCCGCAATTGTACTATTTCCTTCGGCATGGGAAGCCGCCCCGTTGGCTATTGTATTGATACCTTCAGATTCTGAACAAAATCCAATTGGATTTTGATTACATCCATTCGCCATTATTTTATCTCTCCTTAGTTATAAGATTTATCAATGCCTCGTTAAGTGCACCAACATTTAACGTTTAAATTATTGTGGCGTTGCCTTCTCATTACTGTAATATGGTGAAAATAATCCAATTAATGTATTTTTTTGTTACTTACCTGTGATATCTAAATGTTCAAGAATGATAATTTTATAGAAGAGGTAGAAAGAAATGTTTTCGTTAATTATTGTCAAAACAGGAACATACATGAACTGCAAATCGATATTATTACCTTTTGCATTGTGGCTTCTTTTTTCCGGAAGGCAACAGAAAGAAGCCTGTTATTATCGTATGCATCAACAACATATCGATATGGACTAACCATTCATTTACCGTGACTTTACATTTTGAATAATGGTTGGGCACCCTGTCTCTCAAAGTGATACGTTTGAAGCGTGGCAAATAACATATAACGATATTCAATAATTAATAAATCATAGCGAGATTGCCCTTTTGTTATTAGAAGGAGAGTGTAGCCCATAGCAACAGAGGAGTGGGTGCATATTGTAATTAAGAGACTCTGTTTGTGATGAACCAACAATTAATAAAAATTATTAAATATTCGAAGGCGTTGAAACTGCAGAAAGATGATTTGTGAGTATTAAGGAGAGTTATAAAAGTTGAGGTAATTTTTACCTTGAGTTGATTTAAAACGAGTACTAACATCAATAACGATTGGATGAGAAATCAATGAATCAACGAAGTAAATTAATCATCACTGGGGCTAGTGGGTTTACGGGCCAGCATGCATGCGAACACTTTCTAAAATCAGGATATGATATTACCGCCGTTTCAAGAAAAAAGTTGAATACCGATGATGGGATTCAGGTGGAATTCTGTGATCTTACGAATAGCAAAGAGGTTTACAAGCTTGTCAAAAGGACCAAACCTCAATACCTTCTTCATTTAGCAGGCCAAAACCATGTTGGGGAATCATGGATGGACCCCATATCGTCACTGGAGGCAAATTCCATGTCCACCGCATACCTACTCGATGCCATTCGTAAAGAAAGTCCAACCTGTAAAATCGTGATAGTCGGCTCAGCTCTTCAAATTGATCTAAATTCCATCTCCTCAATTCCCCATCCTTATAGTTTAAGTAAAACAATTCAAGTACTTATAGCACAATCATGGAAGGTTTTATATAACATGGACATCACCATTGCCAAACCATCCAATCTAATCGGACCGGGATTATCCAATGGAGTTTGTTCCATTTTTGCACAAAAAATTATCGATATGGAAATAAAAGGAACGGAAAAGGTCCTTGAAGTCGATAATCCGAATGTTCAACGTGATTTTCTGGACGTTAGAGATGCAGTGAGAGCTTATGACCTTCTTTTGAAAAGGGGGAAGCCTGGCGAAACGTATGATGTTGCTTCTGGCAATAATCGAACCCTGGAAGAAATCATTGAAGGATTTAGGACAATAACGACAGATGAAATAAAGGTAAATTCACAACGAAATGATTTAATTGAAAATAGTAGGGCCATTTTGCCGATTAAGCTAATGAATTTAGGGTGGAAGCCAAGTATCCCACTTGAATCATCTTTAATGGACATCCTTGCCTTTCATCGAGGATTAAAGGAATAGTGACTAAAACAAATGAATGTAGTTGGATGAATACTTTTTATAAAATGTTTTTTAGGAGGTAGACGATGGAGCCGAAAGTATCAATCATTATTCCCTTTTATAATTGTTCCTATATAGATCAAGCCATTCAAAGTGCGCTAGATCAAACCTATAAGAATATAGAGGTAATTGTTGTTGATGACGGATCAACAACTTTCACTGGAAAAATCGAGCCGTTCTTGGAGAAGATCCGTTACTTAAAAAAAGAGAACGGAGGAACTGCTACGGCATTGAATCACGGGATACAGGCTGCTACAGGAGAATATGTCGCTTGGTTAAGCTCGGATGATTATTTTCTTCCTGAAAAGGTGTCACTGCAAATTTCGTTTATGCACGAACATAATGCAAAGGTGAGTTTTACGAATTTTGATAGTATAAACAAAAATGATGAAGTCATTCTTTCTTGGACCGGTGAGCGCTTTTCCGATATTGAAAACGGAGTGTACCATGCTTTTTTACTTCGTAATGCCGTGAATGGCTGTACTGTCGTTTTGAAGAAAGATGTATTCGATGCGGTTGGTTACTTCAATCCGTATCATCGTTATACACATGATTATGAAATGTGGCTTCGCTTATTGGTAAATGGCTTTAAAATGTATTATTTAGATGAAGTCTTAACAAAATTCAGGATACATGAAGAATCGGGTACAAGCAGGTTCCAACCTGAAATGTTAGAAGATATCCTCACGATTGAAACCCATTACCGACCACTTCTTAAAAAAAATCTGGAGAATTTATAAAGCACGCTTTTTATGACATGAAATGGAGGGAATCATCTATGTCCGAAGATCATCTGGATATTTTTATGCATGTTCCCAAAACAGGGGGAACAACCTTAAGTGCAATCTTTAGAAAACAATATCAAGTTCATGAAATATTCGATCATGATTCGTACGAATCCCAGATTAAAAAAGTTGATCAATTAGGGGCAGAGGAAAAGAGAAAAATCAAAGCTGTAGCGGGTCATTACTATTATGGAATTCATCAGCATTTTTCAAAACCCTCTAATTACTTTACGATGTTACGTGATCCAGTGGACCGTGTCATATCCTTATATTTCTTTCTACAAAACCAGCCAGGATATGAGAGAGTTAGGGACATGACTCTAGAGGAATTTGTGTTAAAGGATCCTGAAGCCCAAAATTTACAAACCAGGTTAGTATGCGGTAATGCTGAGGAGCCTGATATTGAAATAGCGAAAGAAAACCTAAAGACATTTTCCGTGGTTGGAGTCACCGAATTGTTCAATGAAACACTTTTTTGCCTAAAAAAGGAATATGCTTGGGGAGATATTCATTATACTAGAAAAAATATAACTAAAAATCGTTTGGCAAAAGATGAAGTGCCATCAGAATTAATAAATTTGATTAAAACATATAACGCATGGGATATAGAACTTTATGATTTGGCTAAACAACTTCTTAATGATAAACTTCAATCACTTACAGAAGATGAACAAAATCAATTGAAAAAGTTCAACCTGGAACAAAGCACATAAAATAGTTCCATAGTTGGACTGTTCCCTTTAAAAAGACAGCCGGAATGCGAAAATTCCGGCTGTTTCTTGTTATTCAGAGTGTATTCCTAAGGATTCAAGCATATTGATGAAATTTCGAGCATACAAATCAGGACTAAAATTAGTCTTTACATGCTCGAGGGCATTCGATCGGATACTTTCCCTTAAGTTCTGGTTATTCATTAATTCCTTTGCCTCTTTGACGGCATTATCGAGGTTTCCTAACGTGTAAAACTTTCCAGTTTGATTATGAATGATTGAGCTCCTTACACCATCGGAATCCGTCGTCAGCACAGGGCATCTACAACTCATCGCTTCTAGGAGTGCGTAAGGGGCTCCTTCCACTTTAGAAGTGGAACATAAAAAGCCTCCGGAATCGCCAATTATGGAAAAATAATCTGCCATTTGGGAATTTGGAACATTGGAGTGTAAAGTGAGCTTTGTGCTTAAACGTAATCGGTCTATTAATTTATTAAATTTCATTCTCTCTTCAGGGTCACTTAACGTGGGATCCTCGAACATAAGTAATTGTATTTTGGGATTATGATTGTTAATGAGTTGATAACCTATTTTGAGGAATTCACTCCAATTTTTGTTGTCCTCGATTCTTCCTATCCAGGCAACTTTTCTAAAGCCATCTAATGGTAATGGTTTGTAAGAGAAGTTATTTGTATCAAAACAATTATTAAAACTGAATGTTGGGAACGAAGGGTAAAGTTCATCTAATAATTGCATGATGTGCGGAGTTTTTGGGTTAAGAAATCCATCAGCATGGGCATTGACATGTCGGATGGCATTAGTAAATACCTCTCTGGCAACATTTTTCGGCCCGTATCCCTGAATTTCTATAATCATTTTTCCTTTATAACCTAGAGACCTGAATCTTGGTAGTGCTTGGAAATCTGAAACGACAACGATAGCGGAATAATCTCCATCTTCTAATATTTTTTTGATTTCAGCATCATCGTTCGTTATAAATGTTGGCGCACAGTGGTCATTCAAGAAACTTCTTCTATTATCATAATAAAGAAAATGTGCATGGATATCATGTTCTTTTAGAGCTTTAAATCGTTGTCGATTTAATGTTTCAACTCCACCACTTGGAACATAAAAAACAAATAATATATTCATTTTTCCCCTCCTTTTTGAATGGGTGTGACAAAAAGCCTTGTAATATACGTATGATTCTCTTTTAGGATTTATAGCCAATTTGGGGAATGACCCAAAAGGGAATAGAACATATCTTATATAGTGTGCCGTAAATATGAAGAATGAAAATGAATCATCACTATTTATACGCATTGTTAGACAAGAAGTGCATGGAAAGAAAGCGTAAATACTTGAAAGGGCGGTTCAAATATGTCAAAAGTATCAATTGTTGTTCCATTCTATAATTGTCCATACATTGATAAAGCATTGGAGAGTTTAATCAACCAAACCTACAAGAATATTGAAATTATCGTAGTCGACGATGGCTCTACATTATATGCAGAAAAAATCGAACCGTATCTAGATGAAATTTTGTACATCAAAAAGGAAAATGGGGGAACGGCCAGTGCATTAAATACCGGCATCAAAAATGCAACAGGTGACTATTTATGTTGGCTTAGTTCGGATGACATCTTTTACCCTGAAAAAACGGAAGTCCAGTTGGACGTAATGAAAAGGAATATTGCCCAATTTAGTTATACTAGCTATTATTGCATAAATGAAAATGGAGAAATCATTACTCCGATTATAGGGATCGATCCACCTAATCAACTTGAACTTATTAAAGCAATGATTAGAGGAAATATAATTAATGGCTGCTCGGTCATGATTCAGCGGAAGGTATTTGATCTCATCGGAGTTTTTGATGAAAAGCTTCTGTACACACACGATTATGATTTATGGCTGCGAGTCATGCAGAATTTCAAATTATGCTTTGTGCCTCAACCTCTATTACTTTATAGAATTCATACACAAATGGGCTCTATAAGGCATGAAGGCAGCGTCAAAATGGAAAATAGGCTTGTGATTAATCGACATCATGCCAAAATGAAACAATTATTGGTAAATGAACTTAGGAAACAGTAGATGATTTGATGGAAAGCGAGGGTCCTTGTTATTTAACAGGGACCTTTTTTAGTTGACTGAAGGGTTGTTTTTCTTCAGTAGACCCAGGAAGTGGGTAATTGAATTTTCCAACTCCATATATGAGTCTATAACATCCAAAGCGTTCTTTGCATATCTTATAGAAATCATACAAATACCATATCTATAGGGGATTGTCACCAACCAATTTGAAAAAGCATTTGTTAGGACATTCGGATAATCGACGTCGGACGAGCATCAAGTGTCTGACAAAAACGACAAGCTAGGAGGAGAAAATGAGAAAGCTCATTATATTCGCGTTTATCGGATTTCTGGCTCAACTGATCGATGGTTCATTAGGTATGGCATATGGGGTAACATCAACATCGATGTTGCTGACATTCGGAATCGCCCCAGCAGTGGCCTCTGCATCCGTTCATCTGGCAGAAGTTGTGACAACGGCGGCATCTGGCATTTCTCATTTGAAGTTCGGGAATGTCGATCGCCAAGCACTTTTTAAATTAATCATCCCTGGATCTATAGGGGCATTTGCAGGAGCGTGTTTTTTAAGTAATTTACCGGGTGATTTGATAAAGCCATATATTTCACTATTTTTGCTGATCCTTGGGGTGTATGTCCTTTTTCGCTTTTTAATGACGACTAAGACGAAAAGGGAAAAGAAATCAATTAATCTTTCAAGGAAGAAATCAATAATATTGGGATTAATAGCGGGTTTCTCAGATGCAACCGGTGGGGGAGGATGGGGTCCCATCACAACTCCAGTCCTATTATCACAAAAAGGTGTTCCTGTCAGAAAAGTGGTTGGGACAGTTGATACAAGTGAGTTTGCTATAGCCATTTCCGCCACCTTAGGGTTTCTCCTTGCATTAGGTTGGCAGGAGGTGAACTGGTTTTGGGTAATCTCCCTGATGGTGGGTGGAATTATCGCTGCTCCCATTGCGGCTTGGATCGTTACGAAATTGCCATCCTATTTATTGGGTGTCCTTGTAGGGGGTTTTATCATTTTGACGAATGCTAGAACGTTGATTATCACATCGACCATTCAAGATTTTTGGGCCCCCATAATTTATATGCTGATATTGATCGGGTGGGCTGTTTCTTTAATCTTTGTCATCCGGAACAACAAAAGCGAATAAAGGGGAGATAGTGTGAGTCAGCAAGAGAATATTCATCAACATTCATTTTCTATTACAAAAGAACTTAGGCAAACTCTGCATGGACATAAAAGCTATATTCTTTGGTTTACAGGCTTATCTGGGTCAGGCAAGTCTACCATTGCGAATATGGTTGAGAGTAGACTTCATGATAAGGGAATCTCGACATATATTTTAGATGGAGATAATTTACGCAATGGCTTAAATGAAGACCTTGGTTTCACCTCGGATGACCGTAAAGAGAATATAAGGCGAATTGGGGAAGTCTCCAAGATTTTTGTTGATGGCGGAATTGTCGTATTGGCCACTTTCATCTCGCCTTATGCCAGTGACAGGGAGAAAGTCAGGAAAAAGGTACAAAAGGATGAATTTATTGAGGTTTATGTAAAGTGTCCCATTGAAGCCTGCGAAAAACGAGATCCAAAAGGATTGTACAAGAAAGCTAGAATAGGGGAAATCACCCACTTCACAGGCGTTTCCGCTCCTTATGAAGAACCGGAAAATCCGGAGATACTTATAGAAACCAGTCAATATACCATTGAAGAATGTGTGCATCAGGTCATGAACTATTTAAAGGATAATGGCCTTTAAATAGTTCATGACCGAATTTGAAAAGGAGAATATAAAACAAACCAAATCTAATGATTGAGGGGTTATAAATGAAGGTTCAAAGAACCAGTATCGATCCACATGGCGGGAAACTGATTCAACGTGAATTATCAGGAAATGACCGTGAACAATATTTGGAAAAGTGTAAATCCTTATCGTCCCTGACCATCTCGAAATGGAATGTTTCCGATCTGGAAATGATTTCAAACGGGGGGTTCAGCCCACTTGTAGGATTCATGGGTAAAGAGGACTACCGAGGCGTCATCAAAGATATGCATCTGGCAAATGGCTTACCATGGACGATACCGATCACTCTGCCTGTCACGAAGGAAGAGGCAAGTCGGCTGAACATTGGGGATGAAGTAGCTTTATACAGTGATGACGGGGAACTTATTGGTATCATTCAGGTTGAAGAAACTTTTGAATACGATAAACGGGTGGAAGCCGAACTTGTTTATAAAACAGTCGATCCCAATCATCCTGGGGTTAAAAAGCTGTTTGGACAAGGGGATATATATGTTGCTGGCCCAATATATGTAATAAATAGGTCATCACATGAGCCATTCGATGAATTTCATATGACTCCTTCCGAAACGAGAAAGAAGTTCACGGATTTAGGGTGGAATACAGTTGTCGGATTTCAAACGAGGAACCCTGTACATCGGGCTCATGAATACTTGCAAAAAACAGCATTGGAAACCGTTGATGGACTATTATTACATCCTCTTGTCGGCGAAACGAAAAAAGATGATATACCTGCGGATGTTCGGATGGAAAGCTATCAAGCCTTATTAAAAGCCTACTACCCGTTGGATAGGGTCTTACTGGCCATATACCCAGCGGCAATGCGCTATGCAGGGCCAAGGGAAGCAGTATTTCATGCAATTGTCCGAAAGAATTATGGGTGCACCCATTTTATCGTCGGGCGAGATCATGCGGGTGTAGGCGATTATTATGGCACATATGATGCCCAAGAAATCTTTAGCCAGTTTGATCCACTGAAAATAGTCATAAAACCACTGTTCTTTGAACATAGCTTTTACTGCAAAAAGTGTTTGAACATGGCTTCCATGAAAACATGCCCCCATAAAGATGAAGATAGGTTTATATTAAGTGGGACCAAAGTCAGGGAAATGCTCCGGAGTGGCCTTATTCCTCCCCTTGAGTTTACGCGTCCTGAAGTGGCGGAGGTTCTGATTAGAGGCATGAAGTCAAATGAAGGCGAGTAAGCTATTGTAAAACGTTTAAAGCGATTATTCAAAAGTTGATCGTTTCTTGGATAAGATCCGGAACCATGCAATGAAAGTGCAAAACATAACATTCAAGGATTCCTGTTAACGTCATTCCTATTAAAAAGGGCGGACACTTTCATTGCAATGGCCAGAATTGTTTATTCTTCATTAACTGACGGAGCAGGTTCATTTAAGAACAATTATAGAAGATTCGTAGATATTACGTGACGAATTGAGGAGGATTAATGAAAGCAATCGTGTACACAAAGTACGGTCCCCCCGGTGTTCTTCAAGTGAATGAAATGGAAAAACCTATTCCCAAGGAAAATGAAATTTTTAAACGGCTTTATTGTTATATTTTTTTAGTATAGTGAGGTATCTTACATCAAAAATTAAACAAGCATAACCCCGTCCTAATTTTAGAACGGGGTTATGCTTGTTTGAGCTTTTAAAATTAAATAACTTTATTGTCTTTTTACAATTTTCTCGGTATTGTAAACGAGAAATTAGGCTTTTTCTTCAAAATGCCAGTTAATGGTCGGTGTATTCTATAATAAATTATAGTCTAACCTTAACCTCAGTACCGTCCTTAGCTTTGACATCTACTAGCACGATCCCCTTATAATTTTTCAGTTCCTTGACGATAGGCTTTAGCGTTTTTTTGTCTATTAGTGGAAAGGTAAAGTCCAGTTTTTTTCTTTCGAAGTGCTCTTTTGTCCATTTGTTTGCATTTTGTTGAAAAAATTTTGAAGACAAAATTGAAATAACAAGGTTTAAAATAGTATATGGAATTGGGATGGTAAACCGAACGTCTTTTGCTTTCACTTTTACATGCATCATAAGCAAATCACTAATCAATGATGACCGAAACGGTATCCCCGTTTGCCGATTTAATATCAACAATTTGGCCATCTAATTCGTTTTCGATTGCTTCAATAATAAGGCTTATGTCTATATCTTTAACGTATTTTTCCGATTGAGGAATACTCGCTGCGATGCTTTGTCCAGCCATTAATACCGCCTTGACAAGTTTTATAGGCAAATTGACCGTGACGTTATCATTTTCGGCTGATACAACACGAATTTTTAATGTTTTATCTAAATATTTAGTCGGTTTTTCAAACAGCTTATTACCTGTTTCTTCTTTCTCTTTTAATACTTGAATCAGTTCTGAGCCCTTATCTGCATCAATCTTCCCTTCTTGAACCATTGTTAACACTCTTTTAATTTCCTCTTTCATGATAAATTCCTCCCTATTCCTCTTTTAAGAGCTTAATGGCTTCTTCAGGTGTGATTTCGCCATTTTCCAACATGGTGACAACTTTTTTCTCGTCTACTTCATTTTTCTTCTTCTGCACATATCCAAGGGATGAAATGATGTCTGTTAGCTTGCCTCGAACCGTTGGATACGAAATCCCCAGTTCTTTTTCAACTTCTTTGATATTCCCTCTGCATGTTAAAAATACTTCCACAAAATGAAGTTGATCCTTTGATAAGGATGCCAGCTTAGATAATTCAAACTCATTTTCAATCGTAGTGTGACAATGAGAGCACTGCAACTTTGTAATTTTCAATGTTTTACTGCAGACAGGACAATTTGTAATTACTTTATAAGCCATAATGAAATCATTCCCTTTTAGTTGATTCGAATTCGATTATATAACAAGTAATCAAAAATATAAAT
>NZ_JBHXAS010000062.1:0-29536 GCF_042727425.1 Peribacillus sp. NPDC060253 | reverse complement strand
AATTAATATAAGATTGTTATATATAACTTATCCTAAAAATTTGCAAATAACCTTCATTTCCCTTAGGATATCCACTCTTTTTTCTAACGATTGAAATTAGAGAAATTCGACACCATTTCTCATGATCATAAAAAGCTTTAAAGAAAGTAATGTACAAGCTAAATATTCTTATTGGCCTTTTGATTCGCTGCATTCTGCACATTGATTATCATACTCGTATTCCTTAAGTCATTTGATCTTAGTTAACACCTTAAGACGTTTCGTTACTTCACTATGCGGCATGTTTTTCACAAAACTTACATATTCATCCACTCTTCTTATGTTATAATATGGTAAAATAATTACATAAAAAATATATTTCCTGAAAAAAGGAGTGCATGACAATGTCCAATATCGCAAAGATTATCAGGCAATACCGAGAAGATCATAATCTCACTCAACAGGAACTTGCTTTAAAATTACGAATCGGCACAAAGAAGATTGAAAAGTATGAATCAGGTGAATCGGTCACTGATACACAAACCATTTTGCGTCTTTCAACCGTCCTTGATATTCCAGCTTCGGAATTCTTGAAGGATTCTCCAACCGGGAATGCTTCTGGTTTGGACGAAGACATAAAAAAGCTAATTGAAGAAATCGGAACCAAAAAGGCTGAACTCGTTTTAAGAGCAGCTAAAGATTTTAGCGAAGAACAAATTCTGAATGTTATGCATACTTTATATAAAACACAAGCCTAATTCAAAAAATGGTGGCAGTATGTGTATTATTTTTCAGAGTCCTGGATATACTATGATTAACACTTTCTATGTTAATCCATTAGATTAACTCTTTTTCTAATTCCCCCTATGGAAAGGGATCCGGCTGCTAGTAACGGCCGGATCCCAATTTTTTTTGCCTATTTACAATGCTTCTTCATGAAACGTTCCATTCTTTTAAGCGCTTCTTGGAGCTGCTCCATGGAGGATGCATAGGAACAGCGGATATGACCTTCACCGCTTTCTCCGAACACATCACCCGGAACAACGGCCACAAGTTCTTCCTTCAAGAGTTTTTCAGCAAATTCCAACGAAGTCATCCCCGTTTTCTCGATCGAAGGAAAAGCATAAAAGGCTCCGCCAGGATTATGGCATTCCAGACCCATCTCATTAAATGATTTCACGATATAATTCCTTCTTCTGCGGTAACTCCTTCGCATTTCTTCAACGTCTTGCATTCCGTGCTTCAATGCTTCCAATGCAGCATGTTGGGCAACGGTAGGCGCACACATCATCGCATATTGATGAAGCTTGAGCATCGCTTCGGAAATTTCCTTAGGTGCACAAACGAACCCAAGTCGCCATCCTGTCATAGCAAAACTTTTCGAAAATCCATTGATGACAATTGTTCTCTCATGCATGCCCTCAATGGCAGCAAAAGAGGTGAATGTCTCATCATAAGCAAGTTCTGCATAGATTTCATCGGAAATGACAAGTAAATCATGCTTTTTAATAATATCCGCAAGCATCACTAATTCTTCCTGCCCAAGCTGGGTGCCAGTCGGGTTATTCGGCGAACAGATTAAAACAGCCTTCGTTTTAGGCGTAATAGCTGCTTCGAGTTGCCCTGGAGTCAACTTAAAGTCATCATCCTTGGAAGTTTGGACAGTGACCGGGATTCCCCCTGCCATGGTCACAAGCGGTGCATAGGCCACAAAGCAAGGTTCGACGACAATGACTTCTTCACCTGGATTCAAGATGCTCCTCAGGGCTATATCAAGCGCCTGGCTTGCGCCGACCGTGACGATGATTTGGTCCTCTGGACTATAAGAAACATGGAATTGCTTCTCCATGTAACCGCTGATTTCCGACCTTAATTCATATAATCCGGCATTGGCTGTATAAGAGGTATACCCTTCCTCCAAGGAGTTGATCGCCGCTTCCCTTATTGCCCAAGATGTAACGAAATCGGGTTCACCCACACCAAGCGAGACGACCCCTTCCAAATTCGCTGCCATATCGAAAAAACGGCGTATGCCTGATGGTTTAAGCTCTGCAATCGTCCTTGATACATAACTCGTTTTAATCATGGTGACACCACAATCCGCTTATCTTCTTCAGTTTGATCAAAAATCGTGCCATCGTGCTTGTATTTTTTCATGATGAAATGAGTCGTCGTGGAAATGACGGAATCAAGTGTCGAAAGTTTTTCTGAAACAAAGCTTGCCACTTCGTTCATCGAACGTCCCTCGACAATGACTGAAAGATCATAGACACCAGACATTAAATAAACGGATTGAACTTCTTTGAATTTGTAAATCCTTTTTGCGACCTCATCGAAACCGACCCCGCGTTTTGGAGTGACTTTAACATCAATCATCGCTGTGACACCATGGTATTCATCCACTTTTGTCCAGTTAATGACTGTTAAATAACGGACAATAACACGCATATCTTCTAATTTCTTCAATGTTATTTCTATGTCCGCTTCTGATAAATCGGTCATTTTAGCCAAATCCTTCAGATCGATCCGGCTGTTATTTTCAATAATTCTCAAGACTTCCAATTCCTCTTCATTCAAGTGCATTGGAAAACCCCCCTTTTGGAATTCACTAATTTAGATGTGACTTTATGGCGCTGGCAGATGTCTCACGAATAACCTTATTAGACTTTTTTAGAATCCTATATGACAATATAAATTAATAAGACTTATTCTGTCAGGATAAACTTACACTATTATATCAAAATTGGTCGGTGACCTGTTATAGTAATTGTCTTTTTTAATGACGATTCATACAATTACTGTTATGCAACAGTAATTGTATGACCTTTTTTGGAATATTCAGGAGATTACCAACAACGGAGGAGAAGGTATATGGAAAGTCAGAAAATTAAAGGTGTCGAACGGGTAGATAATATCGAAATCTATTTTGAACATGACCAAATAGATGATTCCTTCCCCACCCTTGTGCTACTTCATGGTTTTTTGTCATCCAGCTTCAGCTTCCGTAAATTAGTGCCCTATTTAACCAAGGAATTCAATGTGATTTCACTAGATCTCCCTCCATTCGGGCAAAGCGGAAAAGATTATCGATATACATATTCATTCCGCAACATGGCCAATTCCGTTGTTCAGTTTTTAAAGGAGAAAGATATTCGGGCATTCAGTATAATCGGCCATTCCATGGGCGGGCAGATTTCCCTGCAACTCATCAAATCACATCCCGATCTGGTCGAACATGCCATTCTCCTTGCCGGTTCAGGCTATCAGCCTAGCTATTCGGAAAAAATGAAGATGGTCAGCTACCTGCCATTCTTTTCATTCGGGATAAAACGTTATTTACAAAAGTCAGGTATCGAAAAAAATTTAAAAAATGTCGTCTATGACCCGGCCATGATAGACGATGAGATGCGGCAGGGCTATCTAGGGCCATTCATAAAGAAACATGATATATTCCGTGCCTTAGGGAGGATGCTTCGAGATAAGGAAATCGATTTGTTGAAGGAAGAGCTCGCTGACATCCATACACCCTGTCTGCTGATTTGGGGAAGGCACGATAGAGTGGTGCCGGTGAATATTGGCCAAAGACTGCATGATGACCTGCCTAATTCCGAACTTGTTGTCCTTGAGGATTCGGGGCACCTTCTACCTGAAGAGAAGCCGGAAGAAGTGTATCGATTAATTAAGGGATTTCTTGGAGTGGCTAAGTAAAACCTAACGAGTAAACTGCACAACTCACGAGTAAACTGCGCAATCTCACGAGTAAACTGCACAACTCACGAGTAAACTGCGCAATCTCACGAGTAAACTGCGCAATCTCACGAGTAAACTGCACTAACTCACGAGTAAACTGCACAATCTCACGAGTTAACTGCACAATCTCACGAGTTAACTGCACAACTCACGAGTAAACTGCGCAATCTCACGAGTTAACTGCGCAATCTCACGAGTAGAGAGCATAAAAAAACAACATAAAAAAGGTGCCCCTGATTTCTGGGTACACCCTTTTCACCTTTATATTAAATCGAACAGCTGGCATCATTTTTTATGATGAGCAACTTCTGAGCAACTTCCAGGCACTTGTCCATTTGAACGGATTCATCGAACGCGAATTCGTAAATGGATTTTATTTTTCTTGCCAGTTCCTTTGGGTTATCGATATCCCGGATCGCTACGACTGTATCCGCAATTTCCGGCTCATATAGATCCCATCCTATCTTGAATGGGTCCCACTCTTGCAAAACGGCAACCAACGCTATATTCATTTGCTGTGTATCCATATCATCATCACCTGCTCAATATTTTCAAAGAACATGATATCATAGTATCATAACAACAGGCTTTTCGCGAAGACGATAAATTTTTATTCGGGGTGTATATTTTGAACAAGTCAATTTTTGAAGAACATATTAACAGGGAAAATTCAGGGTCTGAAAAATGGGATAAAACCTCGCTCAAATCATTGTATGGGCGCGAAGATGTTCTCCCAATGTGGGTAGCAGATATGGATTTTGCATCTCCTGAAGGCATTCAAAAGGCGTTAATGGAACGCTTGAGCCATCCGATTTTCGGCTATACCGTCCCATCCGAAACGGTTTTCACCGAAATTCAAAGCTGGCTTAAAGACCGGCACTCCTGGCAAATCGATAAAGAGTGGATCTCATTTAGCTCTGGCATCGTTTCCGCAATTGGTACAACGATTCAAGCATTCACGAAACCGGGCGATAAAATATTGTTACAATCTCCCGTCTATAGACCATTTTTTGATATGATCAAAAATAATGATCGGGAAGTGGTCAATAGTCCCCTTACCATACAAAAGGACCGCTTTGAGATTGACTTCAAAGATTTTGAGGACAAGCTGAAAAGCGGAGTGAAACTATTCCTTTTTTGCAGTCCGCATAACCCTGGAGGACGCGTTTGGACAAAGGACGAACTATTGCGAATCGGAGAGCTATGTGAAAAAAATGATGTAGTCATCGTCAGTGATGAGATACATGCTGACCTATTTCATACAACATCGAGGCATTATCCGATCGCCTCACTTTCAGAAAAATTAGCGGATATAACCGTTACGTTAATGGCCCCAAGTAAAACATTCAATATTGCCGGCCTTCAGGCTTCATTCCTAATCGCCAGTAATGAAAAATTGCAGGAGCAATTGCAAAAGGTCCAAACGAAACTGGCCTTCAATGGTCTTAATATCTTTGCCTTAACAGCGATGGAAGCCGCCTATCGAGAGGGCAGGAATTGGCTCGAAGACATGATTGACTACATTGAGGAGAATATAAAAGTGGCAGAGGAATTCATAGCTGCTGAAATTCCTTCACTGCATGTCATGCATCCGGAAGCTTCTTTCCTGTTATGGATTGACTGCCGTGATCTTGGATTGACTGACAAGGAAATAAAGGAGCGACTGATCCATCAAGGAAAGCTCGCGTTGGAGCCTGGTTCAAAATACGGACCTGGCGGAGAAGGTTTCGTGCGAATGAATCTCGGTTGTTCACGCAGCATCCTGATGGAAGGGCTAAACCGTTTGAAATTGGCTTTTCCATAAAAAAAGCAAAGAACCAGGCAAAATTGTGCCTGGTTCTTTACTGTAATTGCTGTTGAAGGCCTTTTAGCAGCGTTCTTCCCTCTAGTACTTCTCTCTTCATGTCCTACCATAAAGGTATAAATCGGATAACAACTTGCTGTCATCGAAACTCCAGACGGATATCATCCCTGAAATGCCGGATATGCCAAATGAACATAGCCCTGGATTGAGTGATTTGAACAATAAAAAAAAAAAGGCGGACACATCACTCTGTGTTCGCCTTCTTTTTAATTATTGATATACTTTTCAAAAACATAGCCGAAATCTTTCACATGGTATTTCTTCCGGCTGTCCATCAACCATTCAAAAGCAGCTGAATTAATTTCCTTGAAACTCGCGGCCATTTGGCTTCCCTCAGTCCGAACTTGGTTCAAAGTGGAAGAAGCTAGGTTTACACTTTGCTGGGCAAATTGAAGGGCATACTCATTCTCGTGACAAATTTCCGATATTTTCACGAGTGATTTGAACAAGTCCTTTAATTCTTCAATGAATTTTTTATGGACATCAATGGAGAAAGTCTTTGCACCGATCGAAAATTTAATTTCCGCATCCAGATCCACAGTGCCAGCCGTTTCAAGAGTCACGTTGGAAATATTATTCTGGCTATAGCTATATCTCGTAAGTGTCCGCTTTTTGCTTATGGCGCTTGTTCCATCCAAATGTATGAACGCCTGATTCGTGAAACAGTACTCATCGGTTTTTGACTTAATCAGGAAATAAATTTTTTCCTCATCTTCGTGCATGATATAGTCATCAGCATCCACCTTATCATAATCCGCAGGTCTAATCACACTTCCAATATCACTAAGACCAAGGGCATCCGCCGCAATCTTCTTAAACATTTCCATTCCCCCTATCAAAATTCAGGTGAAGTACACCCTATTATAAGTATTTCTCTAGTATTATCTCATCTCGGATCGGAATTCCATCAAAACTGTAAAATGGAATCTCGGGCTTGACCTTCCTTGATTCTTCCACTGCATTTTTAATGATTTCCGAAATGACATAACCACGCTTTTGAAAAAACTTCAAAGCCTGTAAATTATCATTCGTTGTAATCGCTTTAATAGTATGGCAATTTTTTTCTTTTGCGATATTTTCCATTACATAAAGCAACGATGAGCCCACACCCTGATTCTCATGCTCACTATTCAAAGAAATGATCTGACATACATGGTCCGATAATTTGTATGTTCCCAGCCCCGTGATTTTTTCATTCTCGCCCATCACTCCAAAACCCTCAAGTTCCGCATAATGGAACAAGCCTCTTGAAAAAACGACTTGGGTCGTCTCCCAGTGCTCTATGAAAAAATTTTTAACCGTATCTGCCGCAATCATTCTTTTAGCTACGATTTGCATAACAATTTACGCCCCCAAAATTCTATCTCTATGCTTATAGTATAAAATGCGTATGCTAATAAGGGAACATTTTATTCATTATTCCGGTCCTTTACAACCTTCTAAAAAACATTATACCATTCATGGATAATCAATATTCTTGGAATAATACGCTCGAATCTTCCGGGATCAAGAAAGAGTATCTTCCTTTATACGCTGATTCCTTTTAGTGACTTCATCTTCTAATTGCTTTGTTTTCATTTCTTCTTTCTTTGAATATCTTATAATTGCCCTCATCGTAAAAACGGCTGCAACTAAAAAGATGAAACAAGTTATACCAGCCGAGATATATTCAGTCTTGTCTTCTGGAAAGTAAAGAAACAAACCTAGTAAAGTATGATTGATAAAGTCCATCGGATCCTTCCTTCCTGATAGGGAATAAACTGCTTTATCCCATTATATCAATTACCAGAACAATCCACTAGTGGGGCCATTCCACTAAAACCTTAAAAAGCGAGAGGCATTAAGCCTCTCGCTTTTTAAGGTTTATAAAATGGTAATCCCTTTGATCACTACATCAACAGCTGGTTTGTCTCCCCCAACTGTCTCTACGTTAGCAATCGTATCAACAACGTCCATGCCATCTACGACTTGTCCAAACACAGAGTGCTTATGGTCAAGCCATGGTGTGCCGCCTTGTTCCATATAAGCATTGATGATTTCTTCTGGATAACCGGCCTGCTTCATTTGCTCACCCATCCTGCTGTCCACGTGCTGTGCTTGCACGACGAAGAATTGGCTGCCGTTTGTTCCCGGTCCTGCATTTGCCATGGAAAGCGCTCCCCGCAAATTGAATAATTGCATGGAGAACTCGTCCTCAAATGGAGCTCCCCAGATACTTTCTCCACCCATTCCAGTCCCTGTTGGATCTCCGCCTTGAAGCATGAAATCCTTGATGACGCGATGGAAGATAATCCCTTCATAGTAACCGTTTTCAGCATGAGTCAAGAAATTCTCCACTGTCTTCGGAGCCAGCGTAGGGAATAGTTTGATTTTAATATCGCCCAGGGTCGTTTGCATGATGACCGCTTTTTCATTTTCCGATACTTCGCTTGTTAATTGTGGAAAGTTTGTCATTGTAGATAACCTCTTTCTTTTTTAAATAAAATGGATGATAACTCCATTTTCCATCTTCATTTGTACACTTTACACGATTTTTATAAAAAAAGCATCTTTGCGAAATTGAACAAATACGCTGTGAAAAATCGTTGTTCTTATGTATCATGAAGGAAGTTATAAGAAAGGTGGTAGGGAAATGTCTGAACAGGATTTTAAAATCGGCGATAAGGTTACCGCCATATATAAAACAGGAAAATACATCGGGGAAGTCACCGATATCAGACCTGCAGCATATCTTGTTAAAGTGTTGGCCGTTTTGAAGCATCCCATGCAAGGAGATCTTCATAACCCGAAGCAAACGGAAGTGTCCATGTTCCATCAACGGCGTGCTCTTGCATTCCGGGAGCAAACCAATGTGCCTAAGAATATGGTCAGGGTCTTTGAAGAGGAAATTCCTGAGTATAAGGAATCCTTAAGAGAAGCGGTTGAGAAAATGAAACGGTCCTTAAGCGAAGCACACACAGAGTGGAATGATAAAAGCTTACAGCTGCTTGAAGATCTAGCGGCGGATTATTTCAAATAAAGAATGATAAAAGCCAAATCGGTAGTATAAGATTTGGCTTTTATAACGCTAAATGATTCAATACCTTTGATAAATCAATGCGATCGCCAATTGTTGTCGGTTCATGGTTTTGCATATAACTCTTATCTTTCTCTACTAGCTTGAAGATATTATATGTCGTAATTGCATCATCCAGCGCCCTGTGATGCTTGCCTGTCCCCTCTTTGCCATAGGCCTGTACAGCCTTCCAAAGTCCGGTTTGATTTTGATCTCCAAAAAAACGTTTGTACTCGAGGCAAAGATCTGTTTGTTTTCCTGTAAAAGGAAATTCCATTCCTGATTTCTGACAGTTCTGACGGAGTACCTTCATGTCCATATTTCCCCAAGTCACAATTGTCGATGGGTGTTGCTCATCTATTTTCTTCAATAATGAAACCAGCTCCTCAAATGAAATCCCATGGTCCACCTGATCTTGGGTAATATTCAAGAATTTCTTGCATCTTCCCGTTAGGACTGGAAATTTCAATGGGTTAACAAAAGAAGAGTACTGTTCCTGAATTGTCTCATTTATGACAGAGACCAAACCTACTTCAATGATTTCAGGATAAAACCCTACTGGATTCGCTTTTCCTTCCGGCATCGTAAATTCAAAATCAATGAATACATATTGCTGTTGTTCCTCCATTTTTATGACCCCCTTCTTATTCTTGACATCAACATATAAACAAATATTGGTTTTTACTTTCTCATGACCATATTATAACAGAAGATTTAGAAAGTTTTTCACCGGATCGTACAACGCCATGATACGGCACCTGCATTCCTAAATTCACCAAAACTCTTTACCTTAATTGGATTATGATGGATTAATGAACCAAAAGTACCATTTTTAATCCCTGTACTTTTTCCAAGAACATACTAAAAATATATTAGTTAGGAAGTTGAACTATGCGCACGTATCTTGGTTATATCTCGATTTTCCTCTTAGTTCCTATATTGACCCTTTTCATTTTTCTTTCCTATCAAGAGTGGTCCTTAGCCCAATCTCCCTATCATGTACTAGACGAGCGGATTCCTATTGATTCGATCGAGCTGGCTCAGACAAGTTACATGACAGCTGCAAATGGAAAAGTGATCAGTGAAATTTCCAATGGTGAAAAACGGACTTACCTAAAACTTGAAGACATCCCTCTATTCCTTGAAAACCTGTTCATTGTTACAGAGGATCAAAAATTTTATGATCATGCAGGCTTTGACATATCCGGCTTAAGCAGGGCACTTCTTATCAATTCACAAAATAATAACATAGAACAAGGTGGCAGCACCATTACCCAGCAACTGGCCAGGAATGTATTTCTTACCCATGATAGGACGTATAACCGAAAACTTAGTGAACTCATTTATGCCTATCAATTAGAGCGAAAGAAATCAAAACCAGAAATCATGGAGCTATATTTGAATGCCATATATTTCAGTAATGGAGCTTATGGAATTGAAGCCGCTTCCCAGTTTTATTTCAGTAAACCGACCGGGGAGTTAACCAAGGCGGAACTTGCCTTCCTGGCAGCAATCCCTAATAATCCTGAACACTATGATCCTCTTAAACATTTCGATGAAACGAAAAAGCGACAAGAGAGGTTACTTAAACAAATGGTAGCTGAAGGTTATTTAGAACAGATCGAGTATGAAAAGCTTATCAAAAGTACGATTAAATTAGACTTGTCCACCTCGGTAGACTTATATCCTGATTATGTGACATATGTTCATCAGGAATTGAAAAACCTGGTGGCATCCACTGAAGGTCTCACAAGATCTTTGCAAAGTTCTGATGAAGCTACACGTAAGAAGGCGGAAGCCGAGCTGGATAAACGGGTCGAAAAGCTTTTAAATTCCGGTGTAACCATCCATACCGCACTCGATACTAAGCTGCAAACGCAGTCCAAGACTGCTGTACAATCAAAAATCGGTGTCAATGATATCGAAGGAGCTATAGTGGTTATACAGCATCATACGCACGAGCTTGTCTCTTTGATTGGGGGAAAAGATTATAAAAAAAATTCTTTCAATCGGGCATACCAAAGCTTTAGGCAACCAGGGTCAGCCATAAAGCCACTTCTTGATTATGCTCCCTATATTGAAGAGACGGATGCTGACATCAATCAGCTCGTTAGCGGAGCAAGCTATTGCAGCAATAGTTATTGTCCAAAAAATTATAGCGGTGATAGCTACGGGATGGTCACATTAAGGAGTGCCTTCGCACAATCCTATAACACACCTGCCATAAGGCTTTTTGAAAAGACTGGCATGGAAAAGAGCTTTAAGTATCTGGATGCATTCGATTTTAAAAAGGTGACCAAAAATGACCACCATATCAGTTCGGCTATAGGCGGTTTCGAGTATGGCATGAGTCCGCTTGAACTGACGAATGCCTATACTTCCTTCAATGATGGAAACTATCAGCCAGCGCGCGCGATCATTAACATCACCGACCAAGAAGGTAAAGTCCTTTATAGCTGGAAGGACAAATCCAAGGAGATATGGAGCAAAAGCACCGTAGACAAGATGCGGCAACTTCTCTATGAAGTAACCCTAACCGGGACGGCCCGCAAAGCCTACTTTCCTACAGACTATATCGGTGGTAAAACCGGGACGACCAATGATGTGAAAGACATGTGGTTTGTCGGCCTGACACAAAACTACACAACCGGCGTTTGGATCGGAAGAGACAAGCCCTCCAATCTGCAATCCATTTATTCACACACACCTCATGTATTGATATGGAAAGATATCAGCCAGACTGCCGAGGAATAAAAGAAGGTGCCAATGAGGGCACCTTCTTTTTTATGGCTATATGGGCAGACTTGCAATAACACTGTTATACAGCTTCAATCCTGCATAAGCGACTATTGAAATCAGGGCAGTCCAAACGAAGATTGGAAAGAAAATCAATCCTACTAACCTAGACAAATTCAGGCTCGGGCTTAACTTATTGACAAAATAAATTAAAGCGACGACATTCGTTGCGATAAAGATAGATCCAAGCCCGATGATGAATTGAACACTGAACAATGAACAAGCGCCGCCAATGACATATATGACCGATCCCCTTCTTACACTGTTCAAAGCCTTGCCTTCTGAATCCTTGGAAAAGAATAATAAAGATAGCTCCAATACAGTATCGGAGATCAACTTCAATGCGGCAAAAACCATAAAGAATAATAAGAGCAATACGATAAGCAGTGCCAGCTTTATGCCTGTTTCAGAAAAAAACTCCAGCATGCCTTGATAGATTCCCAAATTCCCAAATAACTTGAGCATTTGCATTTCCCCATAAATGGCAAAGGAAAGACTGAATAATAGGATTGAAATGATCGGAAAGTAGCTAAGTAAATATGTGTTTTTCATGTTTTCTCCATCCATGCATCTTTTATCCTATATTATGCAAGATAACCCTTCATTTCACAATGGATAGTAAACTAGTTCTCCCTAAAAAAACTTTTTTTAAAAATTTTTTTTAGGTCGATTCCCTCTCCTTTTCTACCTATATATAAAACTTCATTTCAGTGGAGCTTCACTGTTCTTAAAGCCATGCAAACCCGCAAAAATTGCGTTATACTTTTAAGCGAGACAAGGATTGATTAAAAAAAATCCATATTCAACGGCGATTTCCTAACGTCTAGGATTGCGTGAAAAAAAGCATAATAAGACGAATGACTTCGTTTAAAAAGGGGGGACTTTATGTCTTTGCTTCATTGGGCGGTTTTATCACCGTTTCTCTTAGCATTTATTATACCAATATTATACAAATTATTCCGACAAATACACACAGGATGGTTTGTAATGATTTTACCGATTGTACTATTCACCTATTTTTCAAGGTTCATTCCCTTGACCAAACAAGGGGAAGTCATTACGGAAAGAGCTGCATGGATTCCCTCTCTCGGAATTCATGTTGATTTCTATGTAGATGGACTTGGGCTTTTATTCGCCTTGCTCATTACAGGAATCGGTTCACTCGTCGTTCTATATTCGGTTTTCTATTTATCGAAAGAGAAAGAAAGGCTGAACCAATTTTACGTCTTTCTTTTACTTTTCATGGGAGCGATGCTTGGCGTCGTCCTATCCGATAATCTAATTGTCCTATATTCGTTTTGGGAATTCACGAGTTTATCATCTTTCTTATTGATAGGATATTGGAATGAAAGGGAGCGTTCACGTTATGGGGCGCAGAAATCCCTGCTGATCACAGTGCTCGGCGGCCTAAGCCTGCTTGGAGGCATCATTCTCCTTTCCATTATGGGGAACACATTCAGCATACGTGAATTGATATTACAAAGCGGGGAACTTATGGACCACCCGCTCTTCACCCCTGCACTTTTGCTCGTGCTGCTTGGTGCGTTCACTAAATCAGCACAGTTCCCGTTTCACATTTGGCTGCCAGATGCGATGGAAGCTCCGACACCGGTCAGTGCTTACCTTCATTCGGCAACGATGGTCAAGGCCGGAATTTATTTGGTTGCCAGATTAAGCCCTGTTTTTGCAGAATCCGGTTTATGGTTCTGGCTCGTTTCGATTGCTGGATTGATTACACTGTTCTGGGGCTCGTTCTCTGCGATCAAGCAGACCGATTTAAAGGGGATTCTCGCTTTTTCCACCATCAGTCAGCTAGGGTTGATCATGTCGCTATTGGGTCTTGGTGCGGCAGCTCTCCACCATGAATCATTGGGCGAAAATATATACTTGGCTGCCACGGTTGCAGCTGTATTCCACTTAATTAATCACGCTACCTTCAAAGGCAGCCTTTTCATGGTTGCAGGCATCATTGATCATGAAACCGGTACCCGGGATATCCGCAGGCTTGGCGGATTGATGCAATTAATGCCAATTACTTTCACCGTCGCCTTAATCGGTGCCTTTTCAATGGCAGGCCTTCCACCCTTCAATGGTTTTTTAAGTAAGGAAATGTTCTTGGCCAGCATGGTGAATGTATTGGAACTGGATATCTTCAATATGGAAACATGGGGCGTACTGTTCCCTGTTCTAGCATGGGTTGCCAGTGTATTCACTTTTATTTATAGCATGATTGTCGTGCTCAAACCCTTTACAGGCAAACTTCAGTTGCAACTATTGGAAAAGAAGCCCCACGAGGCACCGATCGGGATGCTGATCTCCCCAATCATCCTTGCTTCGTTGGTCATCGTTTTCGGTATTTTTCCAAACTTGCTATCTTCACGAATCATTAAACCTGCGGTAGCTGGCATACAGCCAAGCTTAGTGGGTCCGGATTTCCAAGTCCATATCGCCTTCTGGCATGGATTCCAACCTGAAGTATGGATGACCGTCGGCATCATAGCATTTGGAATCCTTTTATACAAAACGCTTCAGAAGTGGCAGAAGATCACTCAGTGGATTCCTGAACGTATATCCCTGAATGCTTTGTATGATAACGGAGTAAGAGGGCTCGAACACTCAGCTTCCTCCGTCATGAAAGTATTAATGACAGGTTCGATTCGGACGTATCTGCTTTCAATCTTCCTATTCTTCATTCTTTCTTTGGGCTTTACGCTCTATTGGAAGGATGCCTTTAAATTCGATACAGGAAATTTTGCCCCGATTGGTTTTTATGAGATCGTATTGGCGGCGATCATCGTGATTGGCTCGATTGCCATTCTGTTTGCAAAATCCCGTTTAACTTCCATTATCATCTTAGGAGCCGTCGGTTATACGATTTCCTTATTTTTCGTTTTGCTTCGGGCACCGGATTTAGCATTGACTCAACTAGTCATCGAAACGATTTCGGTATCGCTGTTTTTGCTCTGTTTCTTCCACCTTCCGTTAATGGCAAGCAGAAGGGAAGAGCGAATGACCTTCAGGCTGAATAACGCCCTGATATCCATTGGTGTGGGAGTCATCGTGACATTGATTGCCCTTTCGGCACATAGCAATAAACTATTTGATTCCATATCAAATTACTATCTTGAAAATGCTTATAAGGAAGCAGGCGGGAAAAACGTCGTAAATGTCATTCTCGTTGACTTCCGCGGACTTGATACCATGTTTGAAATCAGTGTCCTTTCCATCGCTGCTCTTGGAATATTCGCGATGATCAAATTGCGGGCGACAGGGGGGAAAGACAAACCATGAAGCAAAATGACCTGATTCTCCAAACGGTTACGAAGGTCGCCGCCTTTGTGATCTTGCTGTTTGCGGTTGCCATCTTTTTAGGGGGGCATTATTCGCCGGGCGGCGGGTTTGTCGGTGGCTTAATGACTTCAGCCGCCATAGTCCTGCTGTTGCTCGCTTTCGACATTAAAACCGTCACCGGCATCTTGCCGATTGACTATAAGTTAATGATCGGTTCAGGCTTGTTCATATCAACCCTGACCGTTGCAGGTGGGTTATTGTTCGGGGTGCCGCTTATGACCCATGTATACCATTATATCGATTTGCCTCTTCTTGGGCATATCTCGCTTCATACTGCGGTACTTTTTGATTTGGGTGTTTATCTTGTGGTTGTTGGTGTAACGATGACCATTATTCAAACGATAGGGGAGAGTGAATAATGGAACTTTTAATGGCCATTGTCATTGGAATACTATTTATGTGTGCAACCTATTTAATGCTATCAAAAAGCATTTTAAGAATCATTATCGGTACGGGGTTGCTCAGTCACGGCGCCCACCTGTTGATTTTGACGATGGGCGGTTTGAAAGGCGGTTCCGTTCCATTGCTAAGTAATAAAGCTGCATCCTATGTCGATCCGCTTCCGCAAGCGCTTATCTTGACGGCAATCGTCATCAGTTTCGGAGTCACATCATTTCTGCTGGTGCTTGCATATCGGACCTACCAGGAGCTCGGTACGGATGACATGGAAGAAATGAGAGGTACGAAAGCAAATGAGTAATCTAACCTTCATGCCTGTTTTATGGCCGCTTTTCACAGGCATCTTTCTCATATTCTTTGCAAAAAAAATCAAGCTACAAAGAGGGATTTCCCTTTTTTCATCTCTAATCGGAATAGCAATTTCCCTTTATCTAGTGTTAACGGTCCATAATCAAGGGATCTTGACTTTAGGTGTCGGCAGCTGGGATGCGCCATTCGGGATCGTGATCGTCGCAGATATGCTTTCTTCGCTGCTTGTACTGACCACGAATATCATTGGATTCGCCATATTGATTTACTCGTTTTACTCCATAGGTGAAGAACGTGAAAGACATTATTATTATCCTGTATTTCAATTTTTGTTGATTGGTGTAAATGGTGCCTTCCTTACGGGAGATCTATTCAATCTATTCGTTTTCTTTGAAGTCATGCTGATGGCTTCTTATGTGTTGCTTGTACTTGGAGGGACGAAAATCCAACTGAGGGAATCATTGAAGTATATTATCGTCAATGTTCTTTCCTCTTCCTTTTTCGTCATCATGGTCGCCTACCTTTATTCAGTTCTGGGCACATTGAACATGGCGCACATCAGCCAGAGGATAGCTGAAGTCAACCAGCCTGGAATCATCTCGGTGATCGCCATTGGTTTCTTGATCGTATTCGGTTTGAAGGGAGCCATTTTCCCTCTTTTCCAATGGCTGCCTGGGTCCTATTATGCTCCACCTATCCCGGTGATGGCGCTATTCGGTGCATTGCTGACAAAGGTCGGGATATACTCCATTTTCAGGACCTATACACTCTTGTTTTATCATGACCAAGATTTCACCCATACTTTTCTGGCAGTTCTTGCGATCTTGACCATCATCATCGGTGTCATTGGTGCGATTGCCTATTGGGATGTAAAGAAAATCATCATTTACAATATAATCATCGCGGTCGGTGTTATCATATTCGGCATCTCCGTCATGAATGAACAGGCCTTATCAGGCTCCATTTTATATATCATTCATGACATGCTAATCAAGGGTGCACTATTTCTGCTGGTTGGCATCATGATTAAAATCAGCGGGACGGATGATTTGCGGGATATGGGCGGCTTGATCAAACAATACCCTGTCCTGGCATGGACCTTCTTCATAGCTGCGATATCATTGGCGGGAATCCCACCATTCAGCGGTTTTGCCGGCAAGCTCCTGATTCTACAGGGAGCTGCAGAATCAGGGGCCTACTTTGGAATGGTCGTTGTCTTACTTTCAAGCTTGATGGTCCTATATTCCGTCATGAAAATATTCATGAACGGCTTTTGGGGAACTTCAAAGATTGATTATGTCTTACCTAATAAAACGGTAAATAAAATGCTGGTTCCTGCCGTTCTCCTTGTCATCATTTCCGTTTTATTCGGAGTAGGAACAGAATCGATTTACCCATTTATTACACAAGCTGTAGATACATTAATGAATCCCGATATTTATATCAAAGCGGTTTTAAAGGAGTAGTGCCTGATGTCATTCCAAATTTTACTGAATGTGTTCCTTGCGGTCATCTGGATGTTTTTAAAAAATGAGTTTAACGGGAGCACTTTTATCATCGGATATGTTTTGGGTTTGGGCATCATGTTCGTCTTCCGTCATTTTTTTAATGATCGTTTTTATTTGAACAGGGTGAACGCCGTGGTTCTATTACTGCTCATATTCGCAAGGGAACTCATATTCTCTAACGTTAGCGTCCTTAAAGTCGTGCTAAAGCCTAAGCTGGATATGAGGCCTGGCATATTCGCATTCGAAACCGTTCTTACAAAGGATTGGGAAATTACGATACTGTCGAATTTAATTACACTGACACCTGGAACACTTGTCGTTGAAGTTTCTGAAGACAATCGGATTCTTTATATACATGCGATGGACATCGCCGACAAAGATGAAGCCGTGGACAGCATTAAAAATACCTTTGAAAAGGCGATTATGGAGGTGAGCAAATAATGTTCGATCTTATATTAAAAATCGCGTTGCTCGGAGTTTCCCTTTCCATGATAGGATTCTTATACCGTTTAATCAAAGGGCCTTCCGTACCGGATCGAGTCATCGCACTCGATGCGATGGGAATCAATCTTATCGCAATCGTTGCACTTGCCTCCATTGTCATGGATACAAGCGCCTATCTGGAAGCCATTCTTCTGCTCGGAATCCTATCTTTCATCGGAACGGTCGCTTTCGCCAAATTCCTCGAGAAAGGGGAGATTATCGAAGATGACCGCAATCGTTGAATTCCTATCGGCCCTATTCCTTTTAATGGGGGTCTTTCTCTTTTTAGTCTCGGCTTTCGGCATCATCCGCTTGCCTGATGTCTATACAAGAAATCACGCTGTTTCAAAAAGCTCGACACTTGGAATCATGTTCATCCTGATCGGCACCTTGTTATATTTTTATTATAAACATAGCCATTTCGATTTCCGGGTCGTGCTCGCAATCATCTTTATCTTCATGACCAGTCCTGTTGCCGGACATTTAATCAATCGCTCGGCTTATCATTCAGGCGTTAAAATGTGGGATCGGAGTGTCCAGGATGATTTAAAGAAAAACCAGTGATCCCTGCCATCGCAAAAGAGCTGCCCTGATTACAGGAGCAGCTCTTTTCTGTCTCAATCCTTTAAAAACACCTGGTCACCCACTCTGATTTCACCTGTTTGTATGACCGAGGCATATACGCCAAAATGATTGTGCCTTTCCTTGACGACAGTTTTCAGGAGTGATGGATCTCTATGGGAATCGCTTGGATCGACAGTTATGATCATACAACGCTCACAATACCTTCATTCACTTTGGCAAGTCAATAACGGCTAATGTACAGCGTGAAATGCAGATAAGATGATCCTCTTCATCACGGATTTTCACGTCCCATACCATCGTTGTCTTCCCGCGATGGATTACGTTACCTTCAGCGGTAACATAACCAGAACGTACGCCCCTTACATGATTGGCATTGATTTCAAGACCGACTACAGCTTGTTTAGCGCTATCCACAAGCAGCATCCCCCCATAACTTGCAACGGATTCCGCAAGGGCAACGGAAGCTCCCCCATGCAATAAACCATACGGCTGCCTTGTCCGTTCATCCACCGGCATCGTCGCAATGACTTTCCCTTCTCCTACTTCTTTCATTTCAATCCCAAGCGTGCCTATCAATGACTTTTCAATATTTCTCTCCATCCCAATACCCCCAACTTTCATATTTTCCCCTACCATTTACATTGAAGAAATGAATCACTATTCATAATAGTATACATAAAAAGGATGACCCAAGTCTATCAAGTCATCCGTCAATTAATGTGAATTCGATTATTTGGAGAGTATTTCTTTTAATTCAAACCAGCTTGTCAGCCTTGGAATATCCAATTCCCTGTTATAGGAGTTATCCATTGCATACACTTTCGTGGGAATATCCAATAAGGTTTCCAGGACTGCCGGTTTATCATCAAAATAATAATCCAATTTCAATTTGCGAATCGTTTCAATTTTTTCATGATCCTTCATGCCGCAGTAAAAATGGTCATCCTTAACTGGAAAGCCGTTTTCAATCAGCCATTTTTTCGTACGGTCACCATGCTCCGCTTTTCTAGCGGTGATGTAATAGATTTCATGGCCATCGTGTTCAAGCTCCTGCAGCGTTTCCACTGCGCCCTCGAAAGCTGGACAGGATGAATAATACACTTCATCGGCAAGGCTGTTCCACATCTTGCCCCCAGCCTCTTTATCAAGCCCGAAAGCTTCATGGATTTCTAACGTCTTTAAGGCTCTGAATTCCGCTAAGTCTATGTTCTTATTAAGCTTTTCATTATAAAGATGGAACGCGAATTCCCTCAAATTAATAAGGGTATCGTCAATATCAAAACCGAATTTCATATCCTTCACTCCTATTCAAACATAAGCGGCGGCAAACTGTGATGCGAAGGAAATTTCCTTGTCCACCTGAATGGCCTGTAATCTTTCAATTTCGGCTTTTCTTTCCGGCTCAGCCATTTTAAGTCCAAAGAAGTCAGTATCCTCCTGCAGGATGCATCCTTGGATAAGCTCGGCTAATATATCGGCATCCTTCATGGCACAATTGAGTCCGAACGCACCTGTAGGTGTCATCGTATGGGCTGCATCACCTAATAAAGCAACGCCATCCTTTGTCCACGTTTCACAATAACTGCTGTAAACATCCAATAAAATGAAGTCATTCCAAGACCTGATATTTTCACACACAACCTTTTTTAATTCAGGAAAGGCCAAAAGTAAATTTTCTATGAATGGATCAAAGTGCTGTTTTCGCAATTGGGGAAATGAACCATGTTCTATATTCCATCCAATTTGGATGAAACCTCCAGCCTGAGTGAAAAGTGTAACCTGTGAGTCATTGACCAATGCCATCTTGATTGAAGGCTTCCACCCCTTTGGAGCGGGAATTTTTGCCCACAGTAAATCATAGCCATGATTTTTAATCTCGACTGGTATCCCCGCTTTTTTTCGAACGATGGAAAATCTGCCGTCCGCCCCGATTATCAATGAACTTTGCACTTCCAGATCATTCCCGCCATTTCGAGCCTTGACACCCGTAAAACGGCCTGCTTCATTCTGAATCAAGCCCGTGACCCTCGTATTCATCATCAATTGAAAAGAATCCAGCTTTTCGGCTTCATTCAATATAGCTGTAAGCAGATGATTTTGAGGGACATGTATCCCAACATGATCTACAGGCCATTCAGGGAAAATCCTTTTAAATATTTGGCCGTCATGCCAATATTCAATTTGTTCCATCTTAAGCATGCCAAACTTTTTCACGCTCTCGAACAAACCGTGCTTTTTAAGAAGGCTCTCTCCTTCATCGTTCAAGAACTCACCCCTGAACTCCCTTGAAACTTCAGAATGCCTCTCAAGCAATACGACTGAAATGTCCTGCTTGGCCAGTAGGTAAGCTAACAGCGCTCCTCCAGGTCCCGATCCGACTATGCATACATCTGATTTAACCAACATGCCTCTTCACCTGTTGTCTATTTTAATTTAGGATAAGCTGTGATGCGTATGTCCTCACCAAACGTTTCCACTCCAGAGAAGGAAACATCCATTGCTTCATCCATCGTATCCACATTCATTCCAGTATACGGTGTTAGTGAGTTTCTCCCGCCCAATAGTTTAGGAGCTATATAAATCAAGTATTTATCGATGAGCCCCTCCCTAAGGAAAGAGGCATTCACTTCGCTTCCACCTTCTAGCAAGACATCCGTAATCCCCTTTTTATACAGCTCTTCCATCAAAGTCCTTAGATTAAGGCCCGTCTCATTTTTGGGGACGAAAATGAATTCGATCCCTTTTTCACGTAAAGCCTCCATTTTATCCGCAGGTGCATCATCCTTCGTTACGATCATCGTTTTCGCATCTGATACTTGGACAACATTGGCGTCCAATGGAACACGCAGTTCACTGTCTAAAATGATTCGGATCGGATTTTTCCCTCCACCTTCCGGGAGTCTGGTCGTCAGTGATGGATCATCTGCCAAGACAGTTCCAATTCCGACAAGAATGGCATCCACCTCATCACGCAGTAAATGAACGGAATGACGGGATTCTTCTCCTGTTATCCATTTAGAATGGCCTGTATGAGTTGCAAGTTTCCCATCCAATGTCATCGCAAACTTCGATATGACAAAAGGACGATTCGTCGTCATATTGTGAATAAAACGCTCATTCAGTCTTTGCGCTTCCTTTTCCATAACGCCAACTTCCACTTCTATGCCTGCATCCTTCAGGATCGATATCCCTCTCCCGGCAACTTCCGGATTAGGATCTTGCGTTGCCACCACAACCCGACGGACACCTGATTCCTTCACTAAATTTGCACATGGGGGTGTCTTTCCATAATGGGAACACGGCTCAAGTGTCACGTAAAGCGTTGCACCTTCTGCATACTCACCCGCCATTTTGAACGCATGGACCTCTGCATGCGGTTCACCTGCTTTACGATGGATCCCTGTCCCTGCTATCACACCGTCTTTAACTATGACGGCCCCGACCACTGGATTTGGATTGGTTTTTCCTTTAGCACTGGCAGCTAAATCCAGTGCCAACTTCATGTAATATTGATCATCATTCATACGGTTAGCTCTCCTTATACAATCAAAGTTGGCTTCTCTTTTGGAATATGTCCAGACTTCTTAACCTTTGTATCCAGATAGAAACTATTATCTTCCGTTAAACCGCCCCAAAGCGGGATATGGTCCTTTGCCGCAAGTCCATGCTTCATGAGGGCATCCAACTTTTTAGGGTTATTCGTAATTAAAGTCACCGGATCCTCACGCAGTCCCCTCAACACTCGAATGGCCCCCTCGTAAGATCGTGTATCGTCTTCAAAACCTAAAGCTTGATTCGCCTCGACTGTGTCATAGCCTTCCTGCTGAAGCAAATAGGCAAGAGACTTGGAGAATAGGCCGATCCCTCTTCCTTCATGGTCCGCAAGGTAAAAAATGGCTCCGCAACCATGCTCGGCTATCATTTTCATCGATTGGTGGAGCTGGTAGCCGCAATCACAGCGTTTACTGCCAAAGATATCACCCGTATGACAGATGCTATGCATCCGGACAAGTGCATCCTCCGACTTTTCAAAATCTCCATACACCAATACAGAAGATTGCTGGCCAAAAGCAAGGTTGGCTTCAGAAAGGGAATCAAGCACAGCTTCCTTATCATTATCCACGCCATCGAGCTCAAGCCATGTGTACCATTGGAAAACCGCAGAGAAATCTCCTTGTTCAACAGGCAAGTTTACTGGCCCCACTAGGCATATATCAGCTTTTCCCGGGGTTTTGAGGATATTCATTTTATCTATTAAAAGGTCTTTTGTTTGTTGGTTTATTTTCATGATAACATCACCTATTTTATAATTTATAGTGTGCCTACTCCTTACTTTAGGTAAGTAAGTATATTACTATACACTATACCTGTCAATGAAGCAGTTTACAAATAATAGTGTGTCTTTCTTATTAATTTCCAAGAAGATTTTTTCAGAAGAAGGGTTATTCACTAACGGCTATCATATCTGCCGATCGTTATACATATTTTATCGTATAAAGAAATCGTGTCTATAGACAGACTAAACGAAAGGAAGGAAACCTTTTGGAGGATTTCCCTTATTTTTTATATGATCATGGCCTATTTCAATCTCCCGGCGGTGCAGCGAATATGAATCACGAAACTGCAGGATTGATGCGTTCCTACTCGGCACCCAATCCAGATTTGTTAGTTAAATCGGCAAAAACCTCGCAATCTTTATTTCTGGATGTAAAAAAAGTAATGGACACCATAGCCACATCCAAACCGTTCTCGAACCGGTTGATGACTGCTGCCCAATCATCAGAAAAGAGTGTCGTGGCAGAAATGATACGAAAAATAGGCATTAATAACGAACCTGATATCATGTATAACCCTGATGGGATCCGGTTTGATTTCCACCCTAAAACAGGGGATGTAAATTGTCATATCATCGTCAGCTTGAAATGGAGGGATACCTAACGATTCAACACCTTTTGGTAAAAAAATCCGAAGCCCATTTTCGGCTTCGGATCTTTTGGGTTCATTTTGATTTAGATTCAAAGGTTTCAACCAATAATGCAAGCGTTCGTGCCATGACGCCGGTCGCCCCTGCCGTGCACAATTCGGAGTTGCTCGAAGTCGTGGATGTCCCGGCAATATCCAGGTGGACCCATGGAGTGTCTTCAGCAAATTCACCGATGAAAGCGCCACCCATGATGGCATGCCCTGCCCCGCCAGGTGAATTATTCAAATCCGCTATTTTACTATTGCGTACACGCTCTTTGTCCTTTTCTGTAATAGGCAGCCTCCACATGGGTTCCCCGGCCTCCTCTGAGGCTTTGAGGACTTGTTCATAGAATTCCACGTCATTCGTCATTGCACCCGTCATATCCATACCCAGCGCCGTTATAACACCACCCGTTAAAGTCGCAACGTCAACCAGGTATTTTGCACCGTGATGTTTAGCGTACGTCATCGCATCTGCCAGAACCAGCCGTCCTTCGGCATCCGTATTCAATACCTCAATCGTTTTTCCGCTCATGGCAGTGATTACATCATCCGGCTTGAAAGACTCGCCGCTAATCATATTATCTGTGGATGGAATGACAGCCACGACATTTTGATCCGGCCCCAATTCGCCGATAATTTCCATTGCACCCAAAACAGCTGCCGCACCACCCATGTCCGTCTTCATTCCGACGATTCCAGCCTTTGTTTTCAATGAGTACCCGCCCGTATCGAATGTAATGCCCTTACCAACCAAACCAATAACATCTTCCCATTCCTCTTTACCTTGATACTTCAGGACGATCATTTTCGGTGGCTCGACGGAACCTTGATTGACAGCAAGGAGGGCGCCCATTCCCAACTTGAGCATATCTGCCTTTTCTAGGATCTCCACTTCAAATCCAAAACGCTCTCCCAAAGCAGATGAATAATCGGCAAGATCCGTGGAAGTCAACAAATTCCCTGGTGTGTTAACCAATGTTCTCGCTGAGTTCGTCGCTCTTCCGAATATTCGCCCTACATGAAGTGCGGCCCCGATCTCTTCTTTATCCGATTCACTGTAAACCGTAATCGATTCGATGGTCTTTTCGACCTGGTTCGATTTCTGCTTGTATCCGGCAAATTTATAGGAAGCAAGTTCAAATGCCTCAGAACAAGCATGCGCAGCGTCCAATGCATCCAGATTTTCAGTCGTGAATGTATCCAAAGCAATCGAAAGCGTCGTAAGCTTGGATTCTGCAATCGTTTTACGCGCTTTCCCCAAAGCTTCACGCAGCGTTTCAAAGGAAAGTTCTTTTTCCTTGCCTAACCCTACAAATATCAATCTCTTTACTCCTAATTTACCTAATGTATGTACTTTGACTACTGATTTTTTCTTGGAAGAGATTTCTCCAGCTTTCACTAACTCGGTTAGCTGACCGCCTAATTTCTCATCGGCTTCTTTCCCTAAGCCTGTGAATTTTATCGGTCTGTCGAATACACCTAGAATCAGGCATTCGGCGATCATATCTAAATTCATGGAATCTTTTACTGTGAACATTCTGCTACCTCCTCCATTCGATTACTTTCATTATAACGAAATCTTCCAAAATTTTCGAATTAGGCATTTCATTAATATTAACCAAGGATATTGTTTAAAATGGGTCACTTTAGAGTAATAGTATAAGAAAGATCATATTTATCCTTATATCCAGCAGGGAATCGACCGGATTGGATGGAACTAATTAATAAGGGCCTCATAGCCCCTTGTACTAAGCAGGATTTCTTATTTACCCAAATATAGATTTCATCGTTACTTATTTCTAGAAAGAAGGCTGATACTCTTGGAATTATTTCTCAACTTCCCTTTAATCGCAGCATTGATTGCCATTTTCTTTGCTCAATTCATTAAAGTACCCATCCACTTCATAGCTTTCCGCAAAGTAAACTGGTCACTTCTTAACTCGACGGGCGGTATGCCCAGCTCCCACTCGGCTGCCGTGTCAGCACTCACGGTAGCCGTAGGGATTGAAACTGGAATGGACTCTCCTGTTTTCGCCGTTGCCGCGATCTTCGCCATCATCACGATGTTCGATGCAACAGGAGTAAGACGGCAGGCAGGAGAACAGGCAGCCGTCTTGAACCGACTAGTTACGGACTTCAATACATTTGTCGAGCAAGCAAAAAACTGGCAGAAGAAAGCAGATAAACAGAAACAACAACAATTAAAGGAACTGTTGGGCCATAAGCCAATCGAGGTATTTTTCGGAGCCTTGACCGGAGTATTCATTGCACTTGCACTTCACTTTTTCATCTTTCAAGGGTAGGTGGTTCATTTGAAAATAATCTCTATTTGCCCCAGCAATACTGAACTCTGCACATATCTAGGCATTGAAGATCAGCTGATCGCTATCGATGACTTCTCGGATTGGCCTGATACCATCCAGCATCTCCCTAAAGTGGGGCCGGATTTATCGATTGATATCGATCATGTAGAATCATTAAAACCTGATTTGGTCCTTGCTTCACTTAGTGTACCTGGTATGGAAAAAAACATTGAAGGATTAAAAGAAAGGAACCTCCCACATATCACATTCAATCCGCAATCACTAGAAGATATCGCGAAGGATTTGCTAACATTGGGCGAGGCCATGGATCTTAAGGAGAAAGCAGAGGAACAGGCTGCCAAATTCCGTGATATCATCCTTCAATATAAAAATGTCGCCGAAAAAATCGAAATAAAGCCGTCCCTATATTGGGAATGGTGGCCAAATCCCTTATTTAGCCCTGGGGGGGTTAACTGGTTATCGGAAATCAGCCTTCTTGCAGGAGGGTATAATGTTTTCGAAGAAGTAGACATGGCAAGCATTCAAGTCACTTCGGAAGAGGTCCTGAAAAAGGATCCCGACCATATTTGCTTAGCATGGGTCGGTGTTCCTTTACGAAAAGTAAACCCGGAGCTGGTCAAGAAACGGAAGGGGTGGAACGATTTAAAGGCTGTGAGGGATAATAACATTCATATTATGGAAGAACCCTTATTCTGCCGTCCATCCCCACGTTTACTGGATGGATTGGCAAAATTGGCAAAAACCCTGCACCCCGAAGCATACAACGGCATTGAGTAAAGAGTGTATTGGAAATTAAACTACATCAAAAAGGCTGCCTCAACTAAGGGCAGCCTCTTTTGCTTTCTCCAATCTGTTTTCAATGGTTTGCCCAGCACTTCATTAAAAAGCAAAGGAAGGTACATTATTGTTCAACGCCTTTTCGGCAATTTTTGGCTTGAATACCTGCCTGATCTTGGTTTCATTCAACTTGTTTAGCTGTTCTTCAGATAACTCGCCGTTTCCTTTTTGCACAACATACACTTCAAGGGTTTTCTTCCCCCAGTTCTTATACACATCTTGTACCGTTTCGTAGTATAGATCCAGGTGGTTTCCTTTTATCGCTCCCCCCTTATCCGCTACTACCCCATATCCATAGCCAGGAATCCAAAGGATTGTTCCTAGGGGAAATACAGCAAGATCGGCAGCAATGGTGGAAAACAGATCCCGTTTCACCTTCACTCCTGAATAAGTAATTCCATAAGATGGACTTTCCGGGTACTTTCCGGTTGATTCATAGCCTGCTGTATAGCCTGTAGCCAATACTTCATGTTTAGGGTATTTCAAGAGCTCGAGTGCTTCGTCTATTGTCTTTGGACCATTGCTCATGGATGCCGATGCAACCAGTGTTGCCACTTGGTCGCCCCTATGTATGGCTTTGTATTCGAGACCGAGCATTCGATTTTGGCGCATGGCCTCTTCAAAAGGATGGTCCTCGTACGTAGCCCCAAAAACATGATATAAGGTTGAATCGATGGCCAAGATGAATAATATGATAATAGCGACCCTTAATAATAATGCCTTCAAAATCTTCATATGTATTTGTTTCCACTCCTCTCACAAGGATATTTGTTCCCTTTCCTGAGTGAAAGTATTCATAAAGCATAAAAACAATCTTTTTTCACACAAAAAAGAACCGTCTTTCATTGACGGCCCTTCCCTTTTTTAAAACATTTGATATCCTTTATTTCTTAAAACCCTAATAACCACACCAGCTAAAATCGCGCCAAGCAGCCCGCTTGATAAAATAATGATATCTGCCGAATGCAATGATGTAAGGTTCGTCCCAAGGTGTGAAAAAGATATTCCTGGATTTCTGAAATATTCTATTAGCTTTGTTTCATTGACAATGACAATGAAGACGATTGGAAATAAGAAGACCATGATCCACGAAGAACGAAAGAGCATATTCAACAAAAAGCCAATTCCGAAAAACAATATGAAAAATAAGAGTATTGAGATAATTAAAACAGGCAATGGCATGTTAATCTAGACCCTCCTTAAAAGCACACCTTTAGTTTACTGAAAAAATAATTGCCACGTCAACGACTTAATACCAAATAATTCCGAAGAATAGATAATTAACCAAATCACATGAATAATTTATACGATGTATACCCAAATTGATCTCCCGGGTTCACACCGTCGAGCATTGTTTGCATTCTTTCCTTTTTAAAAGCTAAAAGCTGCTCCAATAATACAGAGTGCTTGCCTTCTTGGACCAGTAAATCAGGGTCAAAAAATTTAGCTTCATATAATTCATCCAATTGAGCGGTGACTTCAAAACTGAGCGGTTTTAGTAAAAATATTAACATATTATCACTTATATCCCCTTTGATGACTCCGCTTCGCACTCCCACCATACCTTCGACTTTCGTATGAATACCCGTCTCCTCCAACACTTCCCTTACGACAGCATCATCAACGGTTTCGTCATTTTTGACAAAGCCAGCCGGGAGCGACCACTGCCCTTTCAATCCGCCATACCTTTTGTTAACGACCAGCCACTCACCTTTATCCGATATCACAAGGCCAGACACTGCCAGCCAAACATTTTTGCATCGTTCCACCAAACTCCACTTCCTCATTATGATTCTTTTTATGTAGTGTAAACTCCAAATCACAAAACCTATGATGACTAAAACGTTCAAGTTCAGGATGATTTACTTTATAGTGCTCCATCCCCCTTATCCCATTATATTCCACCTGCGAACGGTACATACTCCGGACTCCTGGTACATTCTTCGATACATGCCAATGAAAAAGCCATTCAGGGACAATCCCCAAATGGCTTTTTCCTATTATATATCGAAAAAACTTAAAGGACGTTGAATTTACCCTTTTTAGCAACGAGAGAAGCTCCGCCAATCAGTAACAATGCTCTGTTGTCGACCATCTTCTTCAAGAATGATGCAGTCTTACCTGTCACTTTCTTGCCGAATACAACCCCAATCGCATTGTCATCGCCAAGTGAGCATACCGTTCCTTTGTTTTCGAATGTGAACGTATCAAGGTCACTTTCGTTACGAGCCAACTTAGTTAGGTTTTTGGCAATGACTTCACCTTGCTGCATGGCTATTTGTGCAGTCGGTGGATATGGCCGATTAATTTCTTCGTTGATGATCAACGCACAATCACCTACGATGAAAATATCATCATGCCCTGGTGCACGCATATCAAGGTTCACTTTAATCCGCCCGCGCATAGCATCAAATCCTGAAGCTTCAATCACGGAGTTACCACGCACTCCAGCGGCCCATACAACGGTTCCGGCTTTGATTTCTTCCACTTCATCTTCGCCTTTTCCCACGATGATGCCTTCAGGGGTTGCTCCCTTGATCGGTGTACCTATTTTAAATTCCACACCTTTTTTCTCAAGGTAAGAAACGGCATAATCCACCAATTCCGGATCGAAACCAGGAAGGACCGCTGGTGCTGCCTCAACACAGTACATCCGAACCTTTTGGAAGTCGATGTCGTATTCTTTACAAAGTTTAGGGACACGGTTTGCCAATTCACCAAGGAATTCAATACCAGTAAAACCAGCTCCACCAACAACGATTGTCAAGCGGTCTTCATTTTTCTCTGCCTCGGAGCTGTAAGTAGCAAATTGCAATTGTATATGGTCACGTATTTTACGTGCTGTGTTCACGTTAGAGATGGAAAAAGCATATTCTTTTAGTCCTTGGATCCCAAAAGTTTCTGATTCAGGCCCAAGTCCAATCACTAGGTAATCATAAGAAATTTCGTCGTTTTCAAGGATGACTTTTTTGTCTTCTGTCTTGACTTCCAAAACAGAATCTTGGATGAACTTAACTTTGTTGCCGTTAATGACACTTTTAATTGGATAGCGCACACGATCATGATGAAGCGTGCCAGCAGAAGCTTCATGCAGCCATGTTGTTTCATAGTGGTAATCATTTTTATTAACTAACACGATTTCAGCCTCATTTTGACCTAATGCCTTCTGCAAGCGAGTAACGGTCATCAAACCACCATAGCCTGCTCCTAAAACAACGATAGTTGGCTTTTTCAAAAGAATTCGTCCACCTTTACGATATTTTCTTGTGATGCTTTCCATAACTAATATTTATTTTATTAATTTCCATTATAAAAAGCACTCTTATAC
>NZ_JBHXAS010000061.1:0-30047 GCF_042727425.1 Peribacillus sp. NPDC060253 | reverse complement strand
GCAATATGATGGAGTAGAATCAAGTTAAACACATCTAGAAAAAAGAAATACATGTAATCACCAAGTATTTTCCTCGATCCATTTTTGTTCTTCATTAACTTACTTCTATGTACCATTTATCTTTTGGAATTTAATTTTCCCAATTGGAATTACGGACGGTTTAATTAATAAACATGTACTTATAAGCTTTTATCTGATTCTCGCAGGCACGGTCTAGGAACCGTATGGATGGGAGAGAGGCAGGGCTTTCATTGTTTTAGGTTTTGGCATTAAAATTACTCTCATGCTTGATTCGCTTTGAAAAATCAATCGAACGAGCAGGAAGAACCATATGAAATGGATTCTCAACTGACGCAGTCTCGATTACCAATTTCGGTAAGTCAGAGACTGTGTTTCATGATTTAAAAGGATTAAGAAAGCATGGATTTATGGAATCTTTTCTTCTTTGAAGCATTTACTCAAATAAAAAAAGCATATATATGATATAATGGTATTTGGATATTAAAAATCCATGGTTTTAATCTCTAGTTCTTGGCACTTGGAAATTTGAGTGTGGGGAATATAAACAAATCTTAGATAAGCCAATGGATGCAATTTTTTTATATTAATCGCCATCTATTCTTCTTTTATTTTTATGGCTTGGGATCTGTTATGCAGGACGGAGTTAATTCAATTCTAAGGAGTGAGATACATGTATAGAAGAAATAATACGGAAGAAATCATTCCTGAAGAAACTAAGGTGTGGGAATGTACATCAGAAGATTGCAAAGGTTGGATTCGCGATAACTTTACAAGTAATGATGAACACGTTTGTCCGCTATGTAGCAGCGAGATGAAACCCGGCACTAGAATGCTTCAAGCCATCAACAATCCGAGAAACTATTAAGTCTTTATAAAAAAAGCTGAAGGGATTCCCCTTCAGCTTTTTTTATCTTTTTGTCAATTGGATGAAACAAAAAGCAGGAAAACCAGTTAAAAGATCAGTGAATATCCTTTTTCTTGAACCTGCCCCCTCGCACTTCGGCGATATCCCCTACGGCAAGAAAAGCAGAAGGATCGAAGCTTTTAACTATATCTTTAAGTTTGGCTTCCTCGAGCCTGTTAATTACACAGAAGATGACTTTTTTGTCATCACCAGAATAAGCTCCTTCGCCAGCCAAAAAGGTAACGCCCCGTCCAAGGCGATTCATTATAGCGTCGCCGATATCATCGAATTCATCACTGATAATCCACACAAATTTTGATTCATCCAAACCGGCAATGACGATATCCATCGTTTTATAAGCTACGAAATAAGCTATAATCGAATACATGGCACGATCCCAAGAGAAAACGAAACCAGCACTGCCAAGGATGAATAAATTAAAGAACATGACAATCTCTCCAACTGAAAAAGGAATCTTTTTGCTGGCGAGAATTGCTAGTATTTCTGTACCATCCAATGATCCGCCATATCGAATGACCATTCCGACACCAATGCCAAGAATCATTCCGCCAAATGCGGACGCCAGGAGGATATCTTGAGTGAAAGCTGGTACGTGATGAAGCAATGTAGTTGTGATGGAAAGGACCAAGATTCCATACAGAGTAGATAATGCGAAGGTTTTTCCAATTTGTTTATAACCGACAAAAAAGAAAGGAAGATTCAAAATGAAAAGGAAGATACCGAGTTTCCAACCAGTAATGTAAGATAACATAATCGATATACCTGTTATGCCTCCGTCGATAACGTTATTCGGCACTAAAAAAATCTCGAGGCCGACAGCCATCAAAACCGCACCAATTGTAATTAAAAGACCTCTCTGTAAAATTTGTCTTAGCGTTAATTTTTTGTGCTGGGTCTTTTTGTGCACAATTTCAGCTGTGCTTGCACCTGCCAGGTCTGACATTATCATGCCCACCACTCCTTCTCTCTATATATGTACTATTTGATTATAAACCTATAGGTATAATTAAATAAAGGAATTAACATTCTTAATTAATATATTTCTGAATAATTATTTTGAATTTCATGACAATGAAAGCTTGTAACTGCCATGCACTTTTTATTTTACTCTATACAAAAGAATAGTATTTCTAAATTTATTGATTTTATGAAAGAAACCTGCAATTTATTTGTGAATGGAATACTCTGGAAGATATAGGGTGTAAATAAATCATTGTAAAGAAATAAAAACCTTGAGGTACTATGAATTTCCATTAAATTATAGGAAAATAGACAATGGTACGATCAAATGTATCATTAGGCACCATCCTATTTATGATTGCAGTGTATTGGAACCTACTGGTAGTGGAAACAAATGTAAACGTCTTTCGTATAGGAAGCGGCCGCTCGATGGGAGTGGCTTTTTATGTGCCAACTTGCGAACGATAATTCATGAATGTCAGAAAACAATTTTTCTACAATAATTATTTAGATGAAAATAGATTTGTGGATCCGGAAATAATGATGATGAAATCAATCGTATTAATGAGAGAGTGGAAGAATTCTTGCCATTGGCCAAACCACAGACATTGATTTTGGAAAAGAAAAATATTGAATCATCTTTCCAAACATTTTACTAACGGAACCACATTTATCTCGTAAGAGGAAATCTTCGTTCGACGTGAAGAATCGTTTAAAACAGGTTATAATACTATTCAAAATTCGGTTGTTGTATATGAGGACTTGGTAGAAGATAAACTGCATGGGGGAAGCTGGATTTGGAAAAACAAAAGCATGCTAATATTATAAGTTTGAAGGTATTTTACTTATTTTCTTTTTTTTCAGTGGGCAGTTTAACACCACTTTTAAGCGTTTATTTAACCAATGAGGCAGGTTTGTCAGGTATTGAAATAGGTACGATCATGTCGGTTGGACCGATAGTGATGATCGTTTTTCAGCCTTTTTGGGGAATTGTCTGTGATTGGAGCGGAAAACCAGCAAAAATACTGGCACTGACATCATTCCTAGCTGGTTTATTCGGGTTAGGTTACTTACTGTTTGAGCCTTATTTCCTTTTAGTATCCGTTGCAATTGCTTTGGCTATCTTTCAAAGTGCCATTATACCAATTTCAGATAGCATCACCCTTCAATATACTACAAGAATCAAATCGAATTATGGAAAAATCCGTTTATTCGGTTCACTTGGTTACGGTATCGCCGTTTTTGTAATGGGGAAGTTATCGGAATCATTAATTGGTCCATCCGCTATATTTTACGCCTTTTTCTTCGGTCTATTGATTGCGGCTCTTCTAGCTCTCCGCTTACCTGAAGAGCCTGCTCGAGAAAAGGTAAAACTTTTTAGTGGAATTAAAGAATTGATTACCATGAAACGTTTCCTTATCTTTCTTGCAATCACGTTTTTGCTTTTCGGTCCAAACCTTGCAAATAATGTATACTATGGTTTGTTTGTAGAAGCAAGAGGTGGTACATATACGGGGATTGGCATTGCGTTCCTGTTAGCAGTATTGTCGGAAATTCCGTTTATGAGAATGGCAGGCAGCTGGATTCATAAAATGGGATTGATGCCTATAACCTTATTGGCGGGAGCGGCTTCGTTGGTTCGCTGGGGTTTGTATTTTACCGAACCCAGTTTGACAACCGTATACGTGACTTCCATCATGCAAGGTTTTTCACTTGGCTTATTCATTCCTGCGGCTGTGCAATATATCCGGGAAGTCGTACCGGCCCATATAACCGTTACTGCCATAACGCTTTATTCCGCAATTGGCAATGGGTTGGGAAACTGGTTCAGTACCTTCAGCGGCGGGATTATTTTGGATAAGTCAGGGATATATGCGGTGTATTTATTTTACGCTATGCTCACATTAATTGGGATGCTGCTTACAATATGGCTCATGGGATTGGATAAAAAACAAAAAGTAATGGGAGAACAAAGCGTATAGTAGGAACCTGAGTTGAGTATCTTTTTTATAAAATTTTAGAAAGTAAGAAGCTTCTTCACCTTACAACGTGAAGAGGTCTGACTGTAGACAAACTCGATAATAATGGAGTTGAACTGCCCCGTAAATGTTAGACACCAAACTAACATTTACGGGGTGTTTTTTTAGGTTTTTAAAATTTGACCGTTGATTGGAGCGTAAGGGACTCGCCTTCTAAGGATCGTGAAAACAGACGAAATAAGCCTTTTCCACCAGAAAGTTTATCAAGGGAGGAATAAAGGAGGTTAAAAGAGTTTAACTTGATTTCATGAATCTCTTTCAGCCTTTATTACTTACTAATTGAGCTATTGAAAATGAATAGGGGACGGGAGTATCCGGAATTTTTCTTACCAAGAGCAATCAGTTTTTTTGTTTTTGGAAAAAATATGATTTAATGGAAGGTAGAGAATGAATGGAAGGATGAGTGTTTTTGAGCAAACCAAAAGTGTTGGCGGCTACCATTGTTTCAGCTTTTATCGGGCTGTTTTGTTTATTTTGCCTTGGTTGGACTATTATTGACCATTATGGGAAAAAAACTTCTGAAATGGGAGCTAATGAAACGACCCCCATTAAAAAGAATCTTCCTGATGACTTTACGGTAGTGGCGTTGGGTGATTCATTGACACGTGGTACAGGTGATGAAACAGGAAAAGGTTATGTTGGACTTGTTATGGAAGATTTGGAGAGTGAATACCATAGAAAACCGCTCATTCATAACCTCGGCATTAATGGACAAGTGTCTCAAGAATTGGTGCAGCAAGTGAAACAAACGGAAGTGAAGCGTCAAATCCAGGCAGCTGATGTAATTTTAGTTACTATTGGCGGCAACGACCTCTTTCAGAAGGGCCAGACCTTGATTGATTATGATAGGGAGGCTGCATCCGTTTCACAAAAGAAATATTTGAAAAATTTGCATGAAATTTTAAAAGATCTCAATCATGTCAATGATACAGCCACCATATTTTTACTTGGCTTGTATAATCCATTTATAGAGTTGGATGAAGACTTAGATACTAACCGCATAGTACGGGACTGGAATAATGAAACGGCAGAAGTCGTGGCTCATTATAAAAACGCGATTTTCGTACCAACATTCGACTTATTTCAATTATCGGTAAATGAATATTTGTATTCAGATAAATTTCACCCTAATAAGGAGGGGTATCGTTTAATTGCTGATAGGGTTGCTCCTTTAATAAAATGGGAGGATGAGGAACGATGAAACAGGTAACATTGTCTGTTAAGGGCTTGAAAAAAAAGATTGGTAAAAGGGAAATTATTAAAGGATTAGATTTTGAGCTGAATGAAGGTGAGGTTTTCGGCTTTTTAGGACCGAATGGCGCCGGTAAAACGACGACGATCCGCATGTTGGTCGGTCTGATTAAGCCATCATCGGGATCCATCCATATATGCGGATATGATGTGCGTAAGGAATTCACGAAGGCCATGCAGCATATGGGTTGTATCGTAGAAAATCCGGAGTTATATCCATTTTTGAGTGGTTGGGATAATTTGCTCCACTTTGCAAGAATGTTACCAAAAGTTGATGAATCAAGAATGAATGAGGTTACTGAACTAGTCGGTCTAGAAGTAAGAATTCATGATAAAGTGAAGACCTATTCTCTAGGTATGAGGCAGCGTCTAGGAATTGCGCAGGCGATGCTGAATCGTCCAAAGCTATTGATTTTGGATGAACCAACCAATGGTCTAGATCCTGCTGGAATCCGTGAAATGAGGCAATTTATCAGAAAGTTGGCTGAAGATGAAGGTATGAGTGTTCTCGTTTCTTCACACTTATTAGGAGAAATCCAGCTACTATGTGACCGGGTCGCGATCATAAAAAATGGAGAAATAATCAAAACCGATACAGTGGAAAGTCTATTATCCACACAAGAGCGGATAATTTGGAGGGTAGAACCCTTAAAAAAGGGTGTGGAAATCCTTAGCGGTTACACCGATATTACCGTAGAACAAAACTTTATCATTACAGCTTATGATGAAGTCGAAACTCCTGAATGGAATGCCGCGCTGAACCAAGCAGGGGTTAAGGTGCATGAAATGAACCGAAACCTCCCGGGATTGGAAGAATTATTTTTGCAGGTAACCGGTAGCGGAGGTGCACGCATTGAATAATTTGATCCAAAATGAAATGATGAAATTGTTGGCAAAAAAACGGTTAGTCATAATAGGTATCATCGTTGGCATTTTAGTGATGATGTTCACGTATGCACAATATAAACAAGTGAAAGAGCAGCAGGAGAAGTTAGGTACTTCTGATTGGCGTGCTGCTCTTCAACAGCAAATCATTGATACTCAAAATCGATTGAGCTCAAATAGGATGCTGGATGAGTGGCGTGAACAACTCGAAGTCAGTCTAAAGCAGCAGCAATATTACCTGGATCATGACATAAACCCCTCAGAACCAGGTGCAGCTACTTTTACACGTATGTTTTTGGAAAATGCCATTGATTTGTTCATTCCGCTACTGATCATGATTGTAGCAAGTGATTTGGTTTCTTCCGAAAATAGTCAAGGTACAATCAAACTTCTGTTAACAAGGCCAGTGGAACGATGGAAAATTTTAATGAGTAAGTATGTAACATTATTATTGTCGGTTTCGCTAATTGTGGCGATGACAGCTTTACTTTCGTATTTGTTATCGGGACTTGTTTTTGGGTATCAGGGATGGGGGGCACCCGTCATAACCGGATTTGATTTGAAGGGCGCTAATGTGGATGTCAGTCAAGTAAGGTTAGTTGCACAATGGAAATTCCTATTGATGGATTTGGGACTTGTTTGGCTGGTTGCGGTAGTAGTAGGGACCCTTTCTTTCATGCTATCTGTTTTGGTACGCAGTACACCCGCTGGCATGGGCATCATGCTGGCTGCATTAATTTCAGGGGCTATCCTGAATAATATGGTTTCATCATGGGAATCAGCGAAATATTTTTTTATGGTGAATTTGAAATTAACCACTTATATTAGCGGTACGGCTCCGCCAATCGAGGGAATGACCTTATTATCCTCCGTCATTACATTGCTTGTCTGGTGGGGGCTAGCTTTAATTGTATCCTTTGCGGCATTTACCAAAAAGGATGTTTACTAAAGATAGGCAGCCTATTAAACTATAGGCTGTTTTTTATTTTATACTTGGTATCCTTAATTAAATATCATTCAAATTGGAGGTTTATATATGGATGATCATCATCTGAATGAAAAATTCCTGCCAATGACTTCAGTTTCCAGTGGAGATATTCAGATTGTGAGGAAGATATAAATTGTCTGCCAGTCCAAATCGAATCCTGTTTGAAGCTGATGAATAATATCTTTTAAAAGGCCAACAATAAACAAGCAACTAATGAAATTTTGAAATATGGGGGGGAAATCCATGACTACACTAAGAGATATTATGACAACAGATGTTGACTGTTGCACAGCGGAAGATAATATCTATGAAGCAGCAGTCAAAATGAAGGATGACGATGTTGGAGTCATTCCTGTACTGGAGAATAACCATTTAATTGGTGTCATTACAGACAGGGATATCGTTATCCGCTGTGTGGCAGAGAAAAAGCCAAACTCGACGAGAATTACTGATGTTATTTCCACCAATCTTGTAACGGGTACTCCTGATATGTCAGTTGATGATGCTGAGGAGTTAATGGGGAATGAACAAATCAGAAGACTCCCTATAGTGGAAAATGACAAGCTCGTCGGAGTTGTGGCATTAGGAGATCTTGCTGTACACCGTCAGTCAAATTCTATCGCGGGTAATGCTTTAAGTTCTATTTCCGAGGACAGAGATCAAATTCAACACTAAAACAAAACTCTGTTAGCAAATGCTAACAGAGTTTTGTTTTTAAAAATATTTATTGAACCATCCTTTGATTTCTTCTAAATGTCGCAGACGCATTTTGGGAGATCCGCTTCGGGTAATTTCATGAGTTTCATCCGGGAAGGAAACAAGTACAGCTTCTTTGTTTTGCCGTTTTAAAGCGACAAAGAATTGCTCGCTCTGTTCAATGGGACATCGGAAATCTTTTTCACCGTGAAGTAAAAGTAAAGGAGTATTCACATTGGAAATATACTTTAAAGGTGAGTGCTGCCACAATTTATCAGCCGAGTTTATGATATCGCCGCCAATTTCCCATTCTGTAAAATAATAGCCGATGTCACTGACACCATAAAAGCTTAACCAGTTACTAATGCAACGCTGAGTTACAGCAGCCTTGAAACGGTTGGTATGACCGATTATCCAATTTGTCATGAACCCTCCATAACTTCCGCCGGAGACACCCAAATCTTCATGGTTTATAAAATCATATGTAGTTAAAACATGATCCACTCCAGCCATTAAGTCCTGATAATCCATGCCACCATAATCACCTCGGCAGGCATTTGCGAAGTCCTGACCATATCCCAAACTTCCACGCGGGTTAGTGAACAAAACAGTATACCCTTCATTAGCCAAGGTCTGGAATTCATGAACATAGGTATTGGCATACATCATATGAGGACCGCCGTGAATTTCCAAAATGAGTGGATATTTAAGATTTTCATTAAATTCGGTCGGCCTCATGATCCAGCCGTGGATGGTCAGACCATCTGCAACAGGAAAAGAAATGGGTTCAGCTATGGATAAATGTTTATTCCTTAAAAATTCATCATTCACAAAACTGATTTGTTCTTTATCTCCATTCGTAAGGTTATAAGCAAAGAGATCGCCTGGATGAGCGGGTGTACTTATGGCCACGACGGCACGATGGCTTTCGGGATCTATGGTCAGTCCATATATATGCTGTGGATCGAGGATGGATGGATACATAGCGCCCTCAATCGAACCATAATAAACTCCAGTATTTCCATAATCACTTATTAAAAAATAAAAGCCTTGGCTATCGTTTGTCCATAAAATACCGGGGTCGACTGCCCCGATTTGGAAATCCCCGATTGCGGAATCCCCGATTTCGACGTCCCACCCATCCGTTAAGCACTGAATCGTTTGATCGGATATGGAGTGCAACCAGATATTTGAAAAGGTGGCACCTGCAAATTCTTTATTATGTCCAATGAAGGAAAGATATTTACCATTTGGAGACCATTTCGGGTCTTTAAAGAAACCCGTACTATCCGTTATCTTCTGTAAAGACTTCGTTTCAAGATCCATAGTGAAAATATCAGAAGAAAAAAGTTCATCATCACTTTTTTCTGCATCCCCGCTTATGAAAGCAACGTGCTGACCATCAGGGGACCACGCATTAGGGTGATGATCAATATTATTTTCCGTTAGCAATACAGATTCGTTTTGAAAAATATCCACTACAACGAGCTGTTGATATAACTGATCGAAATAGCCTCTCCCATCCCATTTATACTTAATCCGGTCATACCGGTGTACTTCTTTAGACAAATCATTTTCCTTTACTGTATTAAGGGTTTCTCCCTCTTTTAAACCGGTAGAAAGCAACAACTTGGAGGAACATGGTGACCAAATCGGTTTGGTTACACCGTTTATGAAATGGGTCAGCTGTCGAGCTTCCCCACCAATGCTCCCAATTAGGTGAACTTGTTTTTTTCCTGATCTGTCTGATATAAAGGCGATATCCTTTCCATCAGGAGACCATGCTGGAGATGTATCACGATTATCCCCAAACGTCCATTGCTTTGTTTCATTCGTAATCAAGCTGTACATATACAGATTGGAAATGTATTTTTCTGTTTTTTCATCAATTCTCGTTTGGACATAAACCGCCATGCTGCCATCTGGTGATAGCTTTGGATCTGTCACTGATTTCAAGTGAAATAAGTCTCTTGCTGTTATCCCTATTTTGTTCATCCTTTTCACCCTTTCATTTCTCATAATTATGTATTTCGCTAAAGGGAAATATAAATCCTTTAGTAAATGGTAAACACGTAAGGTTTATTTATCAAGAATGAAAGAAATGAAAAAAATCCGGCCTTTTTTTATAAGGACGGATTAGCATGCTTCATAGGTAAAGAACATAAAATTACTCATGCATATGTCGTGTATGCGGGCGATGCGGCGGGATTTGGAAATTATGTTCTTCCATCATTTTATAATGTTTTTCAAAGTGAGATAACATTTTATCTGCTTCTTCTTTTGAAAGCGCACCAAACTCTACGTATTTTTCAATTAATTTCTTTTTGTCCGCGAGTATCTGCTTTTGGATCTTTGCAATTTCTGTTTTTTGCGCATCAGTGAATTGTACGCTTTCCGGTTTTGCCTTAGTTTCCTCTGCAGACGGCTGGTTCAGGTTAACCAAGAAAAGGGAACAGGCTGTTAAACAGATGACTAAAAACTTTTTCATGAATGAACGACTCCTTTTATATTTTCTTGTAAAGCGCTATCCTTAGGACCTTTAAAACTGATAGTCTCTTCCTTTGGAGAATTAAGTTTTTGCTGAAGGAAGATTCCTTATTTCTTTATTATCTTTTACAGGATTTACAGCTTTATGTAATATTTTTTTGGATCTCCCACTAAAGGGTTTGTGAAAGAAAGAAATGGGTAGTTTAAATGTAAGCTAAAAATATTGGAGGAACTTCTATTAAAGAAAGTTCCATTAATGAGAATAGTAAAAAGAAAGGGGAGATCATTATGCTTTGGACAATTATTGGCGCAATAATATTATTATGGGTACTTGGTTTAGTCTTTAAAGTGGCAGCAGGCTTTATACATATCTTGCTCATCATCGCGGTCATTCTCATTCTGGTCAAAGTTTTTAAAGGAAGGAGTCGAATGTAGATATACATTTGAGCCGAAGGCTTACGAAGAAACATATAGGAATGGAAAGGGCGTCCTGGATAACAGGTCGCCCCATTTTTTATACATTAAGGTTTCGGAAGGTCTCATTAGGTTAGGGTTTCCATGATAAAGTGCCACACTTCTCTACGTTAGGGAAAAATTATGAACGCTGCTATAAAGATACTGACCTGTTTGAACAGATTTTCTATCTAAGTACAGAGTCTCTTTTGTTTATTCCACACATGTGAAAATTTTAGAACAAAAAAGACTGTAGGAAAAAGGAGTTCTATCTAACTGTTAAAACAAGGTGATTGGAACGGAAGGTGCGAGACTCCTGCGGGAATACGTGTCCAAGGGAGACCCCGCAGGCGCAAAGAGCGCCGAGGAGGCTCCCGGACCGCCCGCGGAAAGCGAGTGCCTGCAGTGGAAATCAACGGTCAAATTTGAAATGCCTAAAAAAACTGTAGACAAACTCAATTATTATCCATTTTGTCTACAGTCTGGTAAACAAGTCGCCGTTTTAATTTTTCTACCGCGGCGCTTTAATCATAAGGAAGTGGCTGGCCCAGCAGTCTCTTATGAATCCAAATCGCTGCTTGGGTCCCATCGCCCATCGAAATGGTTACTTGTTCAGAGTGCGCAACGAGGTCGCCGCCGGCCCAAACTCCCTCGATATTCGTTTCTTTAGTGCGAGGGTGGACCACCACATGATTGTTTTCGTTTACCCCCACACCCAATTGTATGGCGAGTTCATTATTCAGTTTGTTCCCTTTAAAGGCAGTGAATGCCTTTTCAGCTTCAATTATTTTACCAGTTATTAATTGTATCGCCGTCATCTGTTGTTTAGCATCAACAAGAACTTCTTCAACTTCTTCTTCGAATAGGGGAATCTGGTTTTTCTTCAACTTTTCCCTGTATTGATCATCAATTTTTGATTTCACATGATTTACGTAAATGATATCTTTTGACCAATATAATAGGGTAAGGGCCATACCTGCTCCCGCATTCCCACCGCCAATAACAACAGTTTGCTTATCCATGATCTCATACCCATCACAGTCTGGGCATATATAGGTGGATGTCCCAAGCGTTGAATAAATATTTTTGATTGGAGGGATGTTATCGGTAATTCCCGTTCCGAGAAAAATCGTTTTTGCTTGATATTCCGTGTCATTCTTTGTTTTGATAAAAAACTCGTCCTGCTTTTTTTCAATAGATATCACAGTATCATTCAAGAATTCGACATCGAATTTTTCAGCGTGCTGTCTGCCCAAAGTCCTTAAATGATTGCCGCTTACCCCATCAGGCCATCCAAGGATGTTATGGTAAGCCTTGGCTATGGAAGAACGGCCCTGTGCAGAATCAATGACGAGTATACGATGTTTATATCTTCCGAGCTGAATGGCTGCCTGAATACCGGCTATTCCGCCACCAATTACTATGCAGTCTGCTTGCTTCATGAATTCACCGCCCATATAATTTAGAATAAACCTAGTGTTATTCTATCTGTAAAAAATATACCACTAGTCGTGAGCGGTTAAACAAAAGCAAGACATAAAAAAGGGAAAGTCAGCCAGCTGGCGAACTTTCCCTTTTTTCCTTTTGCCTATGCTATTGATTCTGTATTGGTTCGAGCCATTCTTGAGCCCAGTTTTGAATTTCTCTCATTACCGGTGCAAGTGCCTTGCCTTTTTCAGTTAATGAATATTCAATCCTGACCGGTGTCTCTGGATATACGTCTCTTTTTACAATACCTTCAATCTCCAAGTCCTTTAAACGTTCAGAAAGAATCCTCCCGCTGATCGGGAAGGCAGATTCAATATTACAAAACCGTTGAGGGCCATTAAGCAATTGATTGACAATCAATCCAGTCCAGCGTTTACTCAAGATTTGCATCCCTTTTTCAAATCGCGGACAAAGTGTCGTATTATTCATCATATCACCCCATATTATTATATTATAATCCATTTACCGCTTCTGTAACAGCTTTACCGATTATTATTTAGTTACTAGAGATATTATAGTATAAAAAATTTATGAACTTACTTTAAGTATCATGCGGAAAAATTATTTCTGCCTCGGAATTGCCACATTTTAAAAGAAATCTCCATAAAAAAAGGTGTTCCTTTAGAGATACTATGAGAAATATGTTACTTTATTATTGAATTCAAAGTTTTGCAAATGGAAGGATCCGTGGGAAAGATGAGTGATTTACTGCAAGAGGCCGTATCCTTTATCAGGACAAGCTATTCAGAATTGTTGAAAACGGAAGAAGAAATAACTAGTAGGATTGAACAAATCAAAAAAGAAATTAATGAAACAGACAAATATGAACATACAAATGAAGAATTAGTACATGGTGCTAAATTAGCTTGGCGGAATAGTAATCGTTGCATCGGTCGCTTTTTTTGGGAGTCGCTGCGGGTGATTGATAAAAGGTTGATTCAGAGCGAAGAAGAGATTGCATCGGCCCTTTTTGAACATATCGATTACGCGACGAATAAAGGAAACATCAGGCCTGTGATTACAATTTTTAAACAGAAAGATCATGATGAAAAAATCGATATCTGGAATCATCAGCTTATTCGTTATGCAGGATATGAGACGGAACATGGTGTAATTGGTGATTCAAGTTCAATCGAATTTACGAAGCAATGTCTTGCATTAGGCTGGAAGGGGGAATATGGTCCATTCGATATATTACCACTTGTCATCCAATTGGACGGACAAACCCCTAGTATTTTTGAAATTCCTGATGGACTGGTTAAAGAAGTTCCAATCATCCACCCGGAGTTTACATGGTTCAAAGACCTTCAAATTAAATGGTATGCAGTACCAATCATTTCTGGTATGAGACTGGAAATCGGCGGCATTACTTATTCAGCTGCACCATTCAATGGGTGGTACATGGGAACGGAAATCGGGGCGAGAAATCTTGCTGATGAAGATCGCTACAATATGCTTCCAGTAATAGGGGAGCGAATGGGCTTGGATATTAAACGAGATTCTAATTTATGGAAAGATCGAGCCTTGATCGAATTGAATGAAGCGGTCCTTCATTCGTTTAAAAAATCTGGTGTCAGCATTGTGGATCACCATACAGCAGCTAAACAATTCAAGAAATTCGAAGAAAAGGAAGCGTCACTTGACCGGAAAGTAACGGGGGACTGGACATGGTTAATTCCCCCGGTCTCTCCAGCTACGACACACGTTTTTCATAAACCGTTTAATAATGAAATAATGACGCCTAATTTCTTTTATCAAAAGCCTCCATATAAATAGGTTTACAATACGCAGCATCGGGTATATTTATATTAATCCAATTATTAAGGGGGAAGGTAATGATGGCATTAGGAAGAAATGTAGTACTACTAGGAGTCGGAGTTGCCGGAGTCTCATTTTTATCAACGAAAACGAACAGAGGAAAAGTGAAGGGTATATGGTTCAATGCAAAAGATAAGGCAATGAGCTTTTTGAATAGGCGAGCTTCAGAGCTAGACCCTGTAATTGAAAAGGCAGGTCACCCGGATCCATATGATCATGAAGATAATAAAATGGTAGATGAAGGCGCTATGTATGGTGTTCACTATTATAATCAGGCAAAGCATGGATAATTTATCAAGAATCGCTTGGGAATTCCCAAGCGATTTTTTATTTTTTCAGATAAGTCTAAATATAAAAGTGAGTATTCAAGGTGGTAAATTCGTTATTGTGCTTTAAAAGAATAAGGATTAAGATTAAAGAATCGAAAGGAAGTGGATACGAGTGAGCAGCAGTTCTTATGATCCTGAACCCAGTAAGCAAGAGGAAGCCAATATGATGCTAGAAGTCGAGACTGTTATTCTTCCTGAGTATCTGCTCGAAGAAGGTAAATAAGGCTTTCTCTATAGAAGAGGAGGTCAACGAATGATTGAAATCTACAAGACGAATGAAAACCGTCTCCTAAACAATATCGAGGAAATGACAAAAGGTTCCTGGGTGAATATTGTCGCGCCCACAGAGGCCGAAATAGAATATATATGCACAACTTTGAAGTTACCGATCAATTTTATGAAAGATCCGCTGGACGATGAGGAAAGGCCTAGAATTGAAAAAGAGGATGACAATGTTTTAATTATTGTCGACTTCCCTTATTTGACCAAGGACGAAGCTAACTTACCCATCTTTGAAACGATACCGATAGGGATGATCTTTACCAAAGACTGTTTCATTACGGTCTCTTTGAAAGAAACACCCATATTGGCGAATTTCAAAAACAATAAGATCAAAGGATTTTTCACCAATAAGAAAACTAGATTTGCCTTACAATTATTATTTGAAATTTCATCCTATTATTTACGGTACCTGAAACAGATTAACAAAATGACGAATGAAGCGGAACGTGAATTGCACCAGTCAATGAAAAATAAAGAACTTTATACCTTTTTGGCTTTGGAAAAAAGCCTGGTTTATTTTACGACATCATTGAAATCCAATCGGGTTGTACTTGATAAAATCCTCCGTTTTAATTATTTGAAAATGTATGAGGAAGATAAAGAATTACTTGAAGATGTAATCATCGAAAATGCGCAGGCAATCGAAATGGCGGAAGTGTATCTCTCGATTCTTAGTGGGATGATGGATGCATTCGCTTCGATTATCTCCAATAATGTCAATAATGCCATGAAGTTTCTAACCTCGGTGACAATAATTTTAACGCTGCCGACGATGGTGGCAAGTTTTTACGGAATGAATGTGGAACTGCCATTTGAGCATAATCCGTATGCTTTTATCTTTACTTTATTAATTGCGATTACTTTTGCGGGTACGACGGCGTTCATTTTTTGGAAAAAGAAATATTTTTAAAATTAACCGGCTTGTTAAGCCGGTTTTGTTTATTCCTCAAAATACTCTTCAAATCCTTCACTGTTAATCCGATCTGCATAAGGATTCTCATCGTTTACATTTTTGGTATCCCAATTTGTTTTAATGACTAAACGGGGGCTCTGTGATGGTTCCCCGATGATACGATCGTTCAACTCTTTAAAATCCGGTACATTCTTATTGCCTGTTTTGTTTGGTTCCAAAAAAACACCTCCATTAGTATTTTTGCAATAAATGATGTGGTGTATTCATGAATATTCTTAGGTTTGGGGAGGATAATGGGACAAAGGAGGAGATCATGATGACAAAATGGAACGAGCAAGCAGCTCCCGATAATAACTTAAAAGCAAATGATATAAACCAGGATGAAGCAAAGAAAACAAAAATGGGTTCAGAAACCATTGATGGTGATCAATTAAATGATGTGAAGATCCAACAGGAAATCATAAAACAAAATATATGAAAGTAGCGTATTGGCGATGAAATAACATTGGATTGCATAAGAAAACGCTTGGCAGTAACCAAGCGTTTTTGAGTATCATGTATTTGTCAGAATTTTCATCAAAAACCAGAATTTCCATGTTGGGTTTAAGGATTCTTTTTTATCATGAACGCTTTTGTTTTTTAAGTGAAGATGGTTGAGTGAAGGACCCTGTTTCTTTCGTAGTGGTACCCTGCCCCTCTACTTGGGAAGAACCTAAACGAGTTTGTGTAGCATCTTTCTTGTTTTTTCCATTCATATTTATCACCTCGATATTACTTTCCCTATTTCCTTTGTATCCTATACATATATTGAAGGCAAAAAGGACAGGTTAGAAAGTAGAGGAGGTGTGTGTTGATGTCAAAAATCGGTGTTGAAGAATCATTAACGAATATTCAGGAAGCACTTCGTGAAAAAGGTTTTGATGTTGTGGAGATTAAACAAGAAGCTGACGCAAGAAACTTGGATTGTTGTGTGGTAACAGGATTGGAAAGTAATGTGATGGGAATAAGCGATACTTCATTTAAAGCTTCTATCATAGAGGCTGATGGTTTAACGGCTGATGAGGTATGCCAAAAGGTTGAAAATAAAGTGAACGAAATTCAATAGTACAAAAGGTGCCTAACCCTATACCGGATTAGGCACCTTTCTTCGTTCATGTCTGCTGCGCTATGGAAATTGTTGCGTTCAATTCCACAATTACATTTCCTTTGATCGCCCTGGAAATCATACATGATGTTTCAGCCTTTTCTGCGAGTTTTCTCGCTTTTTCAATCACTTTTTCAGATGTATCCGAAGCCAAAACAAGTGTTGGGCGATGAATGATTTTTTTGTAGGTGAATACACCATTCGTAACATCCACTAAAGCTTCCGATTGCATGGTCAAGCTGGATTTTTCTATATGGCTTCGCTCTAACATGGCAGCAAAGGTAATGATATAGCACGTGGATGCGGCTCCAAGCAGCATTTCGTCGGGATTGGTGCCGATCCCTGGTCCCTCCATTTCGGGAGGAATGCTTATCTGTGTTTGAAGATTCCCCGAATGGATCGTACCGATATCATTTCTGCCTCCTGGCCATTCCGCGGTTAAATGAAAGTGATGTATCGTCATTTTATAAACCTCCTTACTATTCTTTTAGTGTATACGATAAAACAAGTTTAGTATTCGATTTTGCTCTAAATCACGAGGCAATCCAATGTAAAAGAGAATTTTTTAAATAGGAGAAAGGCTAGTGAAACAAAAGGCTAAAGGCATTAGGCTATTTTAAGCACCATATTGGATAGGCTTTTCTATAATGATATAGATGGTTTTATAAAAATAAGAATTCATTATGGAAGGGCTGAAAAGTTGACAACATTGAGTAATATGTTCGATTTAACTAATAAAACGGCTATCATTACCGGAGGCGGCAGGGGATTGGGAAAGCAGATTGCCATGGCGTATGCTGAGGCTGGAGCTAATATCGTCATTGCTTCAAGAAATCTTCCTGTATGTAAAGAGGTATGTGAACACTTGCAATCATTGGGTGTAAAAGCCCTGGCCCTTGAATGTGATATCACAGATGAGGGTGACATTGATCTTGTGGTACAGGAAACGATTGCTCAATTCGGTACGATTGATATTCTTGTCAATAATAGCGGCACGTCCTGGTCAGGTCCCCTTTTGGATCTTCCTAGGGATAAGTGGGAAAAAGTATTGAATGTAAATGTTACAGGCACATTCTTGTTTTCTCAGGCTGTTGCGAAGGTCATGAAGCAGCAAAATTCCGGAAAAATCATAAATATTGCATCGGTGTCAGGTCTTGGCGGTACGTTTCCTGAACTATTGGATACGATAGCTTATAACACAAGTAAGGGTGCTGTCATTACAATGACCAAGGATTTAGGAGTTAAACTTGCTAGATACGGCATCCAAGTCAATGCGATAGCACCAGGATTTTTTCCGACTAAAATTACAAAGGAAATTCTTGGAAAATCTAACTATGACATCCTAGGTAAAACTCCCGCTCGCCGTTTTGGCAATGAAAATGATTTAAAAGGAGCCGCCGTATTTTTAGCCTCACAAGCTTCTGACTATATGGTTGGTCATGTTTTAATCATTGATGGGGGAATATCGGCATTAGTATAAACGGAGAGGAAAGGAAGATGAATATGGCAGCAAACTCAAATTTTTATAAAGGGCTAAAACTGCTTGGCGCACAAAGAGAACGGCAGCTAAATGGTAAAATCCAAGATTTGCTAAATAATCGTGAATTAATAGAAGCAGTAAGTGACAATGCACAAATGCAGGTTCCGAAAGTAAATAGGATGCACGAAGCCTCGGAAAGAATGTCCATCATCATGAATTACCCAACAAAAAAAGACGTAGCGGGTGTTGCTAAATTAGTCATTCAGCTCGAAGAAAAAATTGACAGGATTGAAGAGCTCCTATCTACGCTTGAGAGAAATGGTAATCTCCGAAGTAACACGTCATCACGCGGTAAGAAAAGGAAGTCAAGATGGCAATCCAATGAAAAGGAAGGGAGTAGAAAAAGAATATCGGATTTTATAAATGACTCTTTATTGTTAAGTGCACAATTACCTGAGTTTAAATCTTTTGGACAGGGGAATTCAAATGTCTAAACGGAAAATGCCGAAAAATCAATCCGATGCAATACCTAAATGGAAACATTTTTTGGATATTCCCACTCAGCCAATGCCTGAAATGGGAATGACACCGAAAATAGCGGTGTGGAAAAAAAACAAGTCAACTCTCTGGTACTATCCGTCGGTACAAAAAAAGTACAATGTGCCGGTTTTTCTTATTTATTCACTAATCAACACTCCTTTGATTCTTGACTTGTCGCCAGGAAATAGTTTAATAGAATCGTATGTTAACGAAGGTTTTGATGTATATTTGCTTGATTTTGGAAGTCCGGGTTATGAAGATGGAGAAATATCAATCGAAGATTATGTCGTCGATTATATTCAAAAAGGAGTGCAGCGTGCACTACTTCACTCCGGAGCATCAGAAATTACAGTTATGGGATTTTGCCTCGGCGGTACAATAGCCGCAATATATGCTGCCATGGCAGACGAGCCGGTCAAGAATTTAATTCTCTCCGTTACACCAATAGATTTTAGTGCCTCGCCATTTTTTGATCAATGGCAGGAAGCCATAAAAGAAGGTACTGCGGATTTTGACGAGACGATTGATATTTTTCAAACGATTCCAGCCAGTGCAGTTCAATATGGAATCCGCTTAATGACATCTCCTATCTATATATCACCCTATTTATCTTTATTGAACGAGGCGGATAATGAGGAATACGTACAAAATTGGCGCCGCTTCAATGCGTGGACCAATGGGCATGTGCCATTATCGGGAGCCGCTGCAAAACAGATAACCAAAGACCTTGTGATAAAAAATCGCTTGGTTAATGGGGGCTTTAAGGTTAAGGGGAAAAAAGCGAAGCTATCGAAAATTGATGCTAATGTTTTGGTCTTAGCAAATAAGAATGATCGATTGGTCCCTCAAGAAATGATTTATCCGATCATGGAGCATTTAACATGTAAGGATAAGACATATAGCCTACTGAAAAGTGGACATGCTGCTAAACAATACTCGGGTGGACTCCCACCTTATTTGAAGGACTGGCTGCCAAAGCGATCTTCACCCATTCAATAGTGTATTAGGGAGATGTGAAATGAACGTCTTGAACGACAGTGAGTATATCAAACTCAGGCCTGTTGGAGAAGATTTAAGCTTTGCTTCATTGTATTTTCAGATTTATTGCAACATTTCAGGATTATTAAAGTGTAATATCGTAAAGGGTTGGCTCTGTGAAGAGCCAGCCCTCTTGTATTATTGAAAATATTTCACTCGTTCTTCCAGTGGTGTAAAGTCTTTATCGCCAGGTTCTGCGGTCGGTTTTCCAAAGGGCATTTGTGCAATCAGTTTCCAGTTGCGAGATATGTCCCATGTCTTTTTCACTTCATCATCAATTAAGGGATTATAATGCTGAAGACTTGCACCAAACCCCTCAATTTCCAATGAAGTCCATACGATAAATTGTAAAATGGCAGACGATTGGTTCGACCAAATCGGAAAGTTTGTGGAATATGTTTTGAACTGTTCTTGAAGCCTATCTATAATGGCCTGGTCTTCAAAGAATAAAACCGTACCATAACCATTTTTAAATGACTTCATTTTTTCCTCCGTTTTTTCAAAATCTTTGTTACCGACTGTTTTTCGTAATGTTTCTTTCGTGATATCCCATAATTGGTCGTGGCTTTGACCAGATAAAACAATCACTCTTGCACTTTGGGAGTTGAAAGCGGAAGGGGAATATTGAACGGCATGATCGATAACTTCTTTAATCCTTTTATCAGGGACAACACGTTCCTTACTAAGGGAATAATAAGATCGTCTATCTTCAATTGCGCTTAGAAAATCTTTTGCCATAAATCACACCTCCAATCATTATACCGACTTATTTTGACCTGTTTTTATTTTTTTTATTATAAGTGGATGCGGTTGAAATATTTGAATGTAAATGGTTGACAAATAAATCAATATCGTTTATCTTTAAATCAAGATATCTGCATTAAAAGTATTACTCGTTTAGATAGATATCTTGAATTCGAGATATTATTCGAAGAGTAATTTCTCTCTGACAGGGGAGATTTAAAAAGATAGGAGGGGTACGGATGGAATTAAAAGGATTACATCATGTTTCGGCGATTACAGCTCGAGCGGGAAACAACTTTGAATTCTACACCAAAGTCTTAGGGATGCGATTAATCAAAAAAACGGTGAATCAAGATGATGTTCGTGTGTATCACTTATTTTATGGAGATCAAATTGGTTCACCGGGTACGGAATTGACGTTTTTTGAAATTTCCAATGCTGCCCGCACTCATGAGGGAAACAATAGTATTTCAGAAATTTCTTTAAGGGTGAGGGGTGATGAAGCACTTGGATTTTGGAAACAACGATTTGAGGAATTCAATGTTGAGCATGATGAAGTATCGACCCGTTTTCAACGGAAGGTGCTTTCTTTTAAAGATCCGGAAGGGCAAAGGCTTCTTCTGGTTTCCGATCAGGATAATAATGGCGTTCAAGGAGGATTGCCCTGGGATGGGAGCCCGGTACCGCAAGAGTATTCCATCCTTGGATTAGGACCAGTAAAACTTACTGTACCCAATATTGAACAGACAGAAAGCGTTCTTACTGAGTTATTGGGGTTCAGGAGGTCAGGCACATACCCATCCTCCATCAGAGGGCAAAATCCGATTGTCGTATATGAGACAGGTGAGGGAGGAACAGGGGCGGAAGTCCATATTGAAGAAAGGAATGACATACCTCGAGAACGGTTAGGGAGGGGCGGAGTACACCATGTTGCCTTCCGGGTGGAAAATGAAGGGGAACTGAGAAAATGGATAGAGAAAATTAGTGAATCGAATTACGTAAACTCTGGATATGTGGACCGTTTTTATTTTCGTTCACTCTATTTTAGGGAGCCGAATGGTATATTATTCGAACTAGCTACTGATGGACCTGGTTTTGCTGTGGATGAAGCAGAACAGCACCTAGGTGAGAACCTTGCCCTGCCACCTTTTTTAGAATCGAAAAGGAAGGATATTGAATCCAATTTAAAACCATTGAATACAAAATTGACAAATTAATCAACGGGAAAGGGAGTAATCGGTATGCAAAAGCAAACTGCGGGAATACATCATATAACCGCCATTGTAGGTAATCCTCAAGAGAATGTGGATTTTTATGCTGGAGTTTTGGGGATGCGTATGGTGAAGAAAACCGTTAATTTTGATGATCCAGGCACCTACCATTTATATTTCGGAGATGAATCAGGTTCACCTGGCACAATTATCACTTTCTTTCCATGGCCTGGAGCATACAAAGGAACAATTGGCTCTGGACAAGTGGGGATAACGACATATGCCGTTCCGGAAGGTTCAATGGGTTTCTGGGAAACGCGTTTGGATAAATTTAACGTAGACTTTGAAAAGGTTTCACGTTTCGGTGAGGAATATCTCGAATTTCAAGATCCCCATGGTTTGCAACTTGAATTGGTTGAACGTAAAGAAGGTAAAAATAGCGCGTGGTCATTCGGCGGTGTACCAGCCGATAAGGCGGTAAAGGGATTCGGCGGTGCCGTATTATTGACGTCAAAACCGATCAAAACGATGGAACTATTAGAGGAAGTGATGGGCCTGCAAAAGATTGGGGAAGAGGGGGATTTCATCCGCTATAAATCCACTTCGGATATCGGAAATTTGATAGATGTTAAAAAATCAGTTTTGCCAAATGGGGAAATCGGAGTGGGAACTGTCCATCATCTTGCATGGCGTGCGATCGATAATGAAGATCATAAAGAGTGGAGAGAGCATATCGGTAACCATGGTTATGGAGTGACACCCTTTAAAGACCGTCAATACTTCGATGCCATTTATTTCAGGGAGGATGGAGGCATTCTCTTTGAAGTTGCCACAGATCCACCTGGATTTGCTCATGATGAGACAAAGGAAACGATGGGTAGTAAATTAATGCTGCCGCCATGGCTGGAAGAAAAAAGGGGAATCATGGAGAAAACGTTACTGCCGGCAGTGCCGAGAGTACTGGAGGAGGATAAATGATGAAGCATATTTTTCAAAAAGGAAGTAATCCGGAGGCACCTTTACTATTGCTTTTACATGGTACGGGAGGAACGGAAACAGACCTCTTGCCGTTAGCGGAAATGGTTTCATCGGGTTCATCCGTATTGAGCGTACGGGGAAATGTACTTGAAAACGGAATGCCTCGATATTTCCGCCGGTTAGCTGAAGGGGTTTTTGATGAAGAAGATTTGATCTTCCGTACGAAGGAGCTTTATGAGTTCTTGGACTTAGCTTCCGGAAAATATGACTTTGATCGTGACAAAGTGGTAGCATTAGGTTATTCTAATGGTGCCAATATAGCGGCAAGTTTGATGTTCCATTTCGAAGGGGTATTACAGGGAGCGATTCTTCATCATCCAATGGTGCCTAGACGCGGGCTTGCATTACCGTCCCTCTCGGATATACCTGTTTTTATTGCTGCAGGTAAAAACGATCCGATTTGCCCTGCAGAAGAAACGGAAGAACTTAATCAACTTTTACTGCAAGCTGGTGCTACGGTGGATGTTCATTGGGAAAATTACGGGCATCAGTTAACACGTTCAGAGGTTGAGGCAGCAGGTTCATGGTTTCAACAGAAATTTTTATAAGAATGAAAGAGGGAATGAAGATGATTTCAGTTAATCCTGAAAGTCTGACTGAACGGGAAAATTATAAGTTTTTGACTGGAAGCATAATACCGAGACCTATAGCCCTTGTTACTACACAATCCGAAACCGGTACAATCAATATAGCGCCGTTCAGTTTTTTTAATATCGTCAGTTCCAATCCTCCAATGATTTCCATATCTATTCAACGGAAAGAAGGAGTTTCAAAGGATACAGCCCGAAATGCCATTCAATCGGGTGAATTCGTTGTTCATATCACTGATGAAAACAATGTTGCTGATGCAAATCGAACAGCGAAGGAACTCCCACCGGACGAAAGTGAATTGAGTCTTACTAATTTCACGCCGGCGGTTAGTGATAAGGTATCCGTACCAGGATTGCAAGAAGCGAAGGTACGCTTTGAATGTATATTAGAGCATGCGATACCATTGGCAGGTTCCAAGAATAAACCTGGTTGTGATTTATTGATAGGAAAAATAGTCTGCTATCATATAGAGCAAGATATTTACCATAATGGCCGAATTGACCAGAATGGGCTAAAACCTGTAGCAAGATTAGCGGGTCATACTTATACCAAACTAGGGGAATTATTTGAAATAGAACGGCCTTAAGGAAAAAGAAAAAAATGGTGACATCTTTTAAGATGTCGCCATTTTTGTTAAACCAGTATTAACTCCAATCAAATATGGTGAACGACTGTCCTAAAACAAGCAATCCTTTCATACTATGCCAGGGAATCAAACTTGTAGGAATTTAAAGGAAGTCTTTACTATCCAAAACAAAACTTGACAATTTTTTCATAGGTTGATAGAGTTATAAAAAATAATTTCTTATCCAGAGAGGTGGAGGGACTGGCCCTATGAAACCTCAGCAACAGGTCTACAAGGACACTGTGCTAATTCCAGGGGGTGAAACCTTGATAGATAAGACCGAACGTTTTTATTTGTCAGTAACGCACTCTTTATTAGAGTGCGTTTTCGTTTTTTCTGGATGCAAGATAGAGGAGAGTAAGAATGGGGAACAAAAGGAAGCATAATTTTCAAAGGGAAATGCAAGCACGTCATATAATAATGCTATCGCTTGGCGGGGTGATTGGAACTGGTTTATTCTTAAGTTCGGGTTATACGATTCAACAGGCTGGCCCGTTTGGTACAATCCTTTCGTATTTGATTGGAGCATTAGTGGTTTATCTAGTCATGTTATGTTTAGGTGAACTGGCAGTGCAAATGCCCGAGACAGGTGCATTTCATAGCTATGCAGCGAAATACATAGGACCTGGGACAGGGTATACAGTAGCCTGGTTGTACTGGCTAACTTGGACTGTCGCACTGGGTTCGGAATTCACGGCTGCAGGTTTGTTGATGCAGCGATGGTTTCCCTCAATCAATGTCTGGATATGGAGCGCTTTATTTGCCATTTTGGTTTTTGTCTTAAATGCGTGGACTGTTAAGTTTTTTGCTGAATCCGAATTCTGGTTTGCGTCTATAAAGGTATTTGCGATTGTGATATTTATTATTTTAGGAGCAGCGGCAATGCTAGGTTTTATTCCCATCATACATTCGCAATCAGCTCCGTTATTTTCCAATTTTACACATGCAGGTTTATTCCCTAATGGGGCTTTTGCCATTCTAATGACGATGCTTGCAGTGAATTTTGCATTTTCTGGAACGGAATTAATCGGAATTGCAGCTGGAGAAACGGTTAATCCAGAAAAAACGATACCAAAGGCAATCCGTATGACATTATGGAGATTAATTATCTTTTTTGTAGGAACCATCGTCGTATTATCCGCATTATTGCCTATTTCGGATGCAAGCGTATTAGAGAGCCCTTTTGTAGCAGTTCTTGAACGTATTGGAGTGCCATATTCAGCGGATATTATGAACTTTGTTATTTTAACTGCCATTTTGTCTGCTGCAAACTCAGGACTTTATGCCTCATCCAGAATGCTTTGGTCACTTGCAGATAAAAAAACTATATCCCCAATATTTGCAAAATTGACAAAACGGGGTGTTCCAATATATGCAGTCATTTTCAGTATGTTGGGCGGAGGCTTAGCCCTGTTCTCGAGTATTATTGCTCCGGATACTGTATACATAGTGCTTGTATCCATTTCGGGTCTAGCCGTGGTTATAGTTTGGATGAGTATTAGCGCGTCACAGCTTCTTTTTCGCAGACGATTTATAAAAGAAGGAAATTCAGTAAATGATTTGGCTTATCGTACACCATTATATCCACTCGTACCAATCGTTTCCTTCATGCTATGTCTTGCTTCTTGCATAGGAATAGCATTTGATCCTAAACAACGAATAGCACTATATTGTGGTATTCCATTTATTTTATTTTGCTATGGAAGTTATTATCTAACACAAACTATAAAGAAAAGAGGAGAAGGTCATGAAGAATAAAATGAATCCGATTGATGCTATTTTACGAGATCATTCAGTCATGATTTTGGACGGAGCTCTAGCTACAGAGCTTGAGAGGCATGGGTGTGATTTGGATGATCCCCTGTGGTCTGCACGTGTATTAATTGAAAATCCAGAAGTGATTTATCAGGTTCACTCTGACTATTTTCGTGCTGGAGCAGACTGTGCGATAACGGCAAGTTACCAAGCTACTGTTGAAGGTTTCGCCTTCCGTGGAATACAAGAAAAAGAGGCTTTGGAGTTAATAAAGAAAACGGTGTTACTTGCCAGAAGAGCAAGGGATGATTTTTGGAAGGAAGAAAATCAAACGATTAGACCTAAGCCATTGGTCGCTGCATCCGTTGGACCTTATGGGGCTTTCCTTGCAGATGGTTCAGAGTATATAGGAAACTATGGTGTTTCAGATGAAACTTTAGCGGATTTTCATCGCTCAAGAATATCAGCTTTAATTGAAGCAGGAGCTGATCTATTAGCATTTGAAACGATTCCTTCCCAGCAAGAAGCAAAAGTATTGGATTCATTATTGAAAGATTATCCAGATGTGTATGCTTGGCTATCGTTTTCTTTGAAAAATGAGAAAGCGATAAGTGACGGTACAACGCTGCAGGAGTGTGCGAGATTGTTTGGGAACAGTGAGCAAATTGCAGCAATTGGCATTAACTGTGCCCCAGTATCAGGCATCACGGAAGCTATCAAGGTGTTGAGTGCAAACACACAAAAGCCAATAATTGTTTATCCTAACTCTGGTGAAACCTATAATCCAGAAACTAAAACATGGCATGGCCAAGAATCATGTAACAGTCTCGACCTGAAATCTGAAGAATGGCACCATGCAGGGGCACGTTTAATAGGAGGATGCTGTAGAACGGCACCTCATCATATTGAAGAGATTTCAAGAAAGTGGAGACCAACTGAGGTCGTGTCCTCATAGCCATTTTTAATAGAAAACTTTTTATAAGATATGTAAGAAGAAGGGATACTCGTAAATAGTCATTAAATGAAAACAAAAAGAACAGGAATGAAGCAACCTGTTCTTTTTAGTATCTATATTCAGGTTCAGCTATGCTTCTCGCACCAAACCGGATTTCAATAACATTTCGATGGGAACAGATCTTAACTTTCCCGTGACCCACAGGTTAAGTGTTAATATTTCCTTACGAGGTTCATAGAAGAACCCATCTACAAGACCCTAGCCCAATGGATCTTTTGGTTCAGTTTGTTTATAGCGATTTACTTCCACTTCTCGCTTAGCTCTTATAAATGCAATAAATTGAATCATTTCCTCTTCAGAAAGAGAGGTTCCGTCGACAGAAAGCTCCAAATTTGATGAAAAATCCGTTAATTCCCTGGCTTGACTGGACTCTGTGGAAACCCCTTCAGGCTTAAAAGCTGGATCATCAATTCTGCCTAGAATGTAATCCGTGGACGTCTCATATAAGCCAGCTAATAAATTAATCGTTTCCAATGAAGGGCGGCGATGACCAGATTCATAACCGGCATAAGTACTTTTGGCGATTCCGAGTCTGTCAGCCGTATATTGCAAAGACCACCTTTTGCCCTTCCTTAATGTAGTTAAACTATTTAAAATCATCCTTATTACTCTCCTTTGTATGAAACCATTATAGCATCATATGGCAATAAAGTGTACGCGTAATGAATAACTTTCACTTGATTTCACTCGGTAATATGACTATAATTACATAATATGTACGCGTAACGTAGACAAATGCAGAGAATTCATCCTTTTCTGAGATGCATAGAATGATGGAGAATCGGGGAGGCTTATGGGAGGTAGAATGGTGGAGAATTTGAAGGTAAAAAAGAAGAAGTTGATGTTGATTACTACCGGTGGGACAATTGCTTCGTTAGAAGGGAAAAACGGACTTGTTCCAGAGATGAAAGCGGAGGAAATTTTAGGTCACCTACCGGGTTTGGATTTACTATGTCAGATTGATAGTATGCCTTTGATGAATATTGATAGTACAAATATGCAGCCGGAAGATTGGACAGTAATGGCAAAATCCATCCATGAGCACTATCATGATTACGATGGCTTTGTTATCACCCATGGAACAGATACCATGGGTTACACTTCAGCTGCGCTCTCATATATGTTACAAGATTTAGGGAAACCAATTGTTATTACAGGTTCTCAAATCCCAATTGCCTTTAAAAAGACAGATGCCAAAAGAAATATCTCTGACGCGATTCGGTTTGCTTGTGAAGAGATTGGCGGAGTATATGTAGTTTTTGATGGTAGAGTCATTCAGGGTACAAGGGCCATTAAGCTGAGAACGAAAAGTTATGATTCATTTGAAAGTATTAATTACCCTTATATTGCTTCTATATACAAAGATAAAATTGAGTATGGTAAGCCTGTTCCTATACCGAATAATAAAGAAGTTAAGTTGGATACTTCCATTTGCACTGATGTTGCTTTGGTAAAGCTGCATCCCGGAATTAAGCCAGAATTCTTTGATTTTCTGAAACATCAATATCGAGGTATTGTCATTGAAAGTTATGGGAGCGGCGGTATTCCATTTCAAGGTAGAAATATTTTAGAGAAATTGAATGAACTGGTACAGTGTGGAATATCCGTTGTCATTACTACCCAATGTTTAGAGGAAGGGGAAGATATGGATATATATGAAGTGGGACGAAAAGTAAATCAGAATGTCATCATTCGTTCCAGAAATATGAATACAGAAGCCATCGTTCCCAAATTGATGTGGATATTAGCCAAGACACAGGATTCAAAGAAAGTGAAGGAAATGATGGAAACACCGATAGCAGAGGATATTACATGATCAACATACAAAGGAGCAAGGGGAAGTATTCCTTGTATTACGTATTGCGCGTGAAACGATTTTAAAAGGCAAATCAGTTCGCGAACTTTGTGTACAATATGATGTGTTGACAGAAGAAGAATTGGATTTGATTCTAAATCCTTATGAGATGACAAACCAGGTATTGCGGAAGCTTCTCTTTTTGATAGGCTATAATCAGTAAATTAGTTGAAAACATTAATCTATATGATTTTTGATGTAATGACTATGCCTTTAGGACCGAGCGTTGGTTTATAGGCATAGTCATTAATTATATACATCTAATATGAAATTTCCCCCAATCATCCGTCACCTGCGTGTGAGTACTGGAAACTGAATATTCAAAAAACAGGTAAAGAATAAAGCTTATGCAATTTCATCTGTGTTATAGGTCTTTTTCAAATCGGGGTTATTTTTGACAGTAGTACTAATCAAAATTATGGAGCGGGTTTAACTATTCATATAAAACCCATCGCCTTAGTATAAATCTATGGGCGATGGGGAAGCTTGAGCTCAATAGTGCCTGTAATAATATATCCGTATTAGCCTTTTACTACTTCCTGTCCACGAACATTCCATGTAATTGCAAAAACCACTACTGCCAGAACACAAGAAATCGTTATTAATGTAAAACCTGCATTCCAACCTGCAAAGTCTACTACATATCCCATAATAGCATTAGCCGCTACAGATCCACCTAAATATCCAAATAAGCCAGTCAGTCCTGCTGCAGTGCCTGCAGCTTTTTTAGGAACTAAATCAAGTGCTTGCAGACCTATCAACATAACAGGTCCATAAATTAAGAATCCAATCGCAATTAGGGAAATAATATCAATCATCGGGTTGCCTGCAGGGTTAAACCAGTAAACAAGGACTGCGATTAATACTCCCAGCATAAAGACAACCCCCGCCGGTCCACGACGTCCTTTAAAAACTTTATCCGAGATATAACCGCATAATAAAGTTCCCGGAATGCCTGCCCATTCGTATAAGAAATAAGCCGTACTGGACTCGTCCATGTTGAAGCCTTTTTCTTCGCTTAAAAATGAAGATACCGATGAAAACTTGTAATCTGAGTTTCTTATATTCAGAATCTATTTTTCCTTCAGGCAATCTTTCAACTGGTAGAGCTGGCTTAAATAATTTGAGCATCCAATTCCTCCTTAATATGATATTTTTGAACCTAATTTAGTAAAGTTTTGATGATGACACAAAAAAACTCATACCAAAATAGCAACCTTATTGTTTATAAGGTCCTATTAAAGCATGAGTCTCCAAATCTCCACCATCGTTAACTTGTAATAATTATAAGGTCCTATTAAAGCATGAGTCTCCAAATCTCCACCATCGTTAACTTGTAATAATTATACTATCTTCATAAGAAAACGCTGTCAACATTTTTTTGTGCAATTCAGACAAAGAAGGCACCATTGGCTTCAAGTTAACTAAGTCCTTATTAGCACTAGTTTTATATCAGGATAAAAATAAATAAATAAA
>NZ_JBHXAS010000060.1:0-30102 GCF_042727425.1 Peribacillus sp. NPDC060253 | reverse complement strand
CTTTTTTTATTGATTTTGGAACAAAAGAGCCACTTATCTTGTTAATTCTTGAATAAATGAAGAAACTCTTCTAAAATATATTTAATCCACAATTTAACAATAAATAAAATTATTACATACAAATGAAATCAAGTTATTAGAAAAGAAGTTGAAAGGACTTTCTATAATGTCTATGATTTACGAATCTCAAACACTAGTTTCTGCCATGCAAACGCGTTTCGGACAATATAAGGACCTGAAAGAACAGCTCACGGAATTAAAAAAAGGATTTGAGAGTATCGTTCATTTGGATGATGAGCTACAGGGTCAAGGCGCAGAGGCCATTAAAGGGTTTTACAAAGCTCAGATTGATGTCGTGGATTCTTGGCTGCGTCTGATCAATCGGCATGTTGCCTTTTTAAGTGGAATTCAAGGAGATACAATCGAAGCGAACCTTAGTGAAACCGTGGTTACGGTCCCTTTCTTAGAGGAAGAGCTGGAAAGCGCCAGTGGAAATTCCAAGGAAATGGTCACAGCCCAAAAAAATGATCTGAAAAAAATATTGGCTGGAATTGATGATATCATTCAGTTAGAACCTTTCTCCGATGATGCGTTCTTTGAGAATATGGAGAAAGCTGAAAGGAAACGGAACCAAACGATAGACAAAGTAAACGAGATTGATCATAAGTGGACGGCTGAATATGCTAAATCCGAAGCGGACCAAGCGGCAGTGATGGCACTCATGGAGCAATTGAAAGTATCCAGTACAAGAGGAGGAGTAGTATCCCCTCTCTATTTTAATGCAACAGCTTATAAAAATAGTGAAGCCTATAAAAACCTAGAAGTTAGGAAAAAAGAGACCGCGCAATATCTGAAGGTTAAGAAAGAGGAAGCAGAGAATCGCCGGATCAAAGAATTGAAGGCACAACTCGTTCATGTAACAGATCCAGATGAGTTCCTCAAAATCGCCAAGCAAATCGGATATGAAAACTTAGAGCCGACCCACCAGCAATATGTTATGCAGCTAGAAGCGTCCAAGCAAACGGCAGACATTGCAAAAGGAATCGGCGTAGGCCTGTATGATGTCGGTAAAGACTTCGTGACAGGAGTTTGGGACTTCGTCACAGATCCCGGGGAAACGGTTGAAGGTGTAGCAAATTCGATCATGCACCCGATAAAAACCTATAAATATATATCCAAATCCATCTCCGACTCTTATGAACGGGATATGGTAAATGGCGATGCCTATTCGCGGTCTCATTGGGTAACTTATGCCCTTGGAACAGTCGTCACATCAGTTGTAGGAACAAAAGGCGCTGGAGCCATAACGAAGACTGGGGTAGCCACTACAAAAGCGGCTGCAGTAAAAGGCGTTACAAAGGCAAAAGAACTAATCTCTATCCCTAACCTATTACCATACAATCCAAAAAACCAACTGTCTTTGGCAGGGGGAGTACCTTATAATGTGGTTAATAGTACTGGATTAAAAGAACAGTTAATTTCAATGGCGAGAGTTGAGTCTGAGGTTAGTGGTAACGGTGAAAACAAGTTTACTATAGATACTATGAGACATGTTTATCATGGTGAGATTAATCGACGTGGGAAGGCTGTTGGTTATCATCACGAGAGTATGATGGGTGGTAAGATAGTTCCAGGTACAGAAGAAGCTCCAGATATCAACGGAGTATATAGAGCTAAGGTAGAAATAAATGGAGTAATGAAGATTGCAAAGTCAACTTTCTTTCCAAAAGATTGGGACAGAGTGAAGGTGAATAACGCTATTAACGAGGCTTTTGAAAACAAAATAAAAGATGGAAATAGATATGTTGGCAGAACTTCATCAGGAATTGATATTGGAATGTACTTAAACCGTGATGGGACAATAGCTACTGCATTTCCTTTATATAAAAATTAAATATCGGGAGATAATTAACTAATGAAATATTCGTATGAATTTAAAAGAAACCCATTAGGCTATCTAAGGATAATCCTACCACAAGAAATTAATCTTTTCTCAGACTTCATTGAAGATATTGTATTTGAAACAGAAGTGGATGAGTATATTAATATTGTTCGTAAAGTAATGGAAGGTGAATACGATGAATTTGAAATAGAAGGGAATGCTACCAGTGTCTTGATAAAAAAAGATACGACGGTTCTTCACCACTTTTATATCTTCGATAAGCCAAATGAGAATGAAATGGAAACTGAACAATTTAAAGAACTAATGCTAATATGGAGAAACAAAATTCCAGAAAGATACAAAGAACCTAAGAATTAAGTTTTATAGATCTAAATAAAGTAATGGGGTATCCAAAATAATATATCTTTATGTAATCCACATCCCCTAAAGGCCGAAAGAAAGGAACGGAAAAGCTCAAGAAGGGGATTATATTCTAACTGGTTATCCAAATTAATACAAAAGTCTGTGATTTTATGTTGTCTTCTAACAAATTAGAAGAACCTGTTTTTCAGTTCTTGGCTGGAACTTTTCATCAGGATATTGAATCTCCAGAAGAGGGATTAGAAGAATTATTAACAGAGGAAAGTAAAGAGTTTTTGGAATCTGCTATTGTCTTTTTAACAGATTTTATAGTAAGTGAGTATTCAGATATAGAAAAGAATGAATACATTCAATCTTGTGCAGATGGTGTGTACTTTCCATCTCTTGATTTAGAACCACTTCAGTGGCTCTATCAAGTAATTGAACAAATAAAAGAAGCTGTTAAAAAAATATCAATAGGTTGAGTTTGATTTTATCACTTCTATTAGTTATGTATAATAGTAATTTTAAAATTATTGAAATTAAGGTGAGTTACTGTGGATAAAAAAATTATTAGTTGCCTTGAACAGTTACTTTATAATACAGATTATGACTATATAATCAGTGAGCTAACGAATACAGACGACCCTTTATTATTTTGCTGCAAATTATAATTGGAATAGTGGGTTTGACATACCAAGAGTTATTTTAGAAAACGAAGCTTGTGATTTAGGAACGGGTTTACTAATATTTCATTATGCAGAAGGCTATCGTATGTTAGAAAATTCTGATGGAGTTTCAAGTTCTTCATTAGAGGAATGGAAAGATTTTTTGAATGAAATTTATAATAAACTTATAAACTTTAATATTAAATCTCAGAATATTTCCTTTGACCCTGAATTAACAAAAATTCAAAAGTATAAGTTGAAAAAGAATAACCCAAACATTCCTGATATTCTTATTAATAAATCACCAGGCGAAGTGGTTGACATTCCTAAACTATAATGTAAATGTTTTAAACCTTGATTGGCTTAAGCTTTTCAAGGTTTTTTATGTTATTTAGAGTTCAAAATTACACCTTAAGTTATAGATGAGATCGATTTTTAGGTTGTTATTCTATTAGTGTATAAAATTTTTGAAATGGGTTTAATAATCGAAAAGGGTGATATCTTTGTCTATTAAGAAATTAATGGGCCAATAATTCAGAATGAGACAAGAGCTTGTGGATGAAGGAATGGACTTCTTATTTAAGACTCCAGTGACTGAAGATGTTAATTCAATAATTTATGAAGGTGAAGTTGACGAAGAAGATTATATTACATGGAATCCTGTAGAAAAAACTACATCACATGACTTAAAGCAGTTAGCAGAGAACTTAGAAGTGGTATCCTTATCTGTGTCCTTTTATTTTTGTTGAAAATTTGAAAATTTTACTATTCTATATGTCTTAAAATGATATAATGCTATAGCTACATTTTAAGGAGGGCTATTTTTGAAGTACTTAATACGCACTGTATGGATACTTTTATTGTTTTTGGCTTTGATAGCAATGGATTTGAGTAGGGAAGCCCATGCGGCAGAACGGAAATTCGATTTGGGTTTTACACCCCTTGATACAATGATGGATTCGGAACGCTCCACTATTTATATGACAAAAGTGGACAGCAAAGAAATATATGCGGTTAATTATAAAACGGGTGAGATCCAAACGCTCACTTTACCGTATACGGCAGAGCGCTTGGACATCTACCAAAATCATCTATATGTAACGCAACCAAAAATTACGCATGATAAATATAATTTTGGCCCATATGAAGGTGCAATTGCGGTTGTTAATTTAGATAATTTGACTTTTAATCATTTAATCGATGTGGATGCAGATCCCTATGATATTGCTGTCGATCAAGATGGCTTTATCTATATTACACCCGGTTCTGGCCAGCATAATAATATGAAAGTATATGATTTATCGACAGAGACCGAAGTATATAATAGCCAGGCCGAGGCAATAATGTCCGAGCGTTCTGTTATTTATTACAATGTCGTGGATTCTAAACTTTATACGATTCCAAGTACGGTACGTCCAGTTGGAATTACATCATTTAAAATAGCAAAAGGCAAGATTTTGGATATTTATTCTTCGCTGTATACAGGTGATTATAAATTAAATAAAACGGCCCAAATTTCTCCAGATGGATTGCGATTGTACAATAGCGGAGTTGCATTCAATATTGAGGCAACTGCACCTAATTTATTTAAAGAAAAATATGTATTCGATCAGGCATATAGCTATTTGGCATTTAGTAAAAAAGATCAATTAACGTTCGCAGCAAGAGCTACAGGTGGTATCGATGTGTACAAGTACGATACGAATAATTATTTATACACACTTCAAAATGGTGTTGTTGCAAATCAGCTTTTCTATCAGAATGGGCTGATGATGATTCGAGATCATACTTTAACGGTAAATTCAAATATTCAAGCTGAAACTTTACGTATTTTCACGCAACAATATCGTAATGGCTATGATCGTAAAAATAAGCCTGTTATGAATGATTTAAAAACTAGTATGACAAAATTCCCGACAGACACGGCATTCGAAGTGTTGTTTAATCAACATATTAATCTAAAAGATACGAGTGAAATTAAGCTAATGGGGCCAGAGGGTCCAGTTCCAATAAAAATTTCATCGGATAATGGATTATTATCGATTACGCCTACTCAGAAGCTACAAGATGCTTCCAATTACACGTTAACGATATCGAACAGCGCTCTAACAGGTTACAAAGGAGAACAACTGGCGAAAAGTCTTAAATTTCAACTCAAAACAATTATTCCTGAAATAGAAAAACTAACTCTTCAAATAGATGATAAAAAGGTTTCGGGGAAATATTTCTTTACTGCACAAGCAACGGGTGGTTATAAACCTCAATACCTTTATTATGTAGTCGAAGGGGATGCTGGTTCGGGACCCGTTCTTCAAAAATTCAGCAATACTTCGAGCTACACATGGCAACCCAGTCATAATGGTCTATATACAATGATTGTGAGAGCAAAAAGTACTGGTGCTGATGTGGGCTCTGAAAAAGTGTCGAGATATAATGTCTTAGTGGATGATCAAGAAATACCAACTGCAACGTTTAAGGTGAACAAGAAAACGTGGACAAATCAGGATGTCAAAATTGATATTACAGCTAAGGATAATGGTGGCATTGATTATATCGCTTATCCAGAATACGGCATCAAATACGACTCTCAAATGACGTTTACAGCAATAGAAAATGGCACGTATACATTTCAAGTATTTGATTATGTAGGAAATGTATTTGAGCGCTCGGTAAAGGTGTCGAATATTGATAAGGTTAAACCGAAAATAACACTAAAAGTGAGTACAACAGCACCTACGAAACACAGTGTTATACTGACGGCAGAAGCAACTGACAAAAATGGTATTAAGCGTATCAAACTACAGAATGGTAAGTATGTTCAAACGGCCAAAACTACTTATAAAGTAAATGAAAATGGAAAATACACATTTATTGTAGAAGATGTAGCAGGCAACCAAATGACAAAATCAATTACAGTCAAATCAATTGATCGCAAGGCGCCAGCTGTACCAAAAATTAATAAAATAACGACGAAGACAAAACAGATTACAGGCAAAGCTGAGAAAGCTGCAACCGTATATATTTATAATGGCAGCAACTATGTAAAGAAAGGCACTGTGGATTCAAAAGGTAATGTTAGCATCACTATACCAAAACAAAAAAAAGATAGGATATTAAGTTTCTATGCTGTAGATAAGGCCAAGAATAAAAGTAAAATTGCGAAAGTACAAGTGAAATGATTTTTTTTCATTGTTCTTTATCTATTTACTAGTGACCCGTAAAGATAATGTGCAAAATAAGGTGTTAGAGGATATTCCATTAGGTTGGATTAACGGTGGATGATAGAAAAATTGAGTAAATGGAATATTAATGAGTAAGTTCGGCACCTGAAAGGAAGAACGATTATATGAAGTACTTCAAAATGCAAATGAAACAGCTAATGAAAGATAATATGGAATTACAAACGCAATTAAAAGTGTTAATGAAAGATCACAATCTAGAGAAAAATTTTGCACTTAAGGCTTTATATCATTCAGAAGTTGCTGATGGCGGGAAGTACCAGTCAGCATATCAAGCTCTTGACTTGACCAGAGATTAGATCGCTTTTTCTATGATTTAACAGAGATAGTTAATTCAGAAGTAGTAAAAATGGTAGTTCCATATATGATAACGGAATGAAGAGATGCACGGAAATCGTGCATCTCTTCATTTCGTTATATATGGATAGGATACACTTAGTTGGACAGATATTTTAAGGTCAAGTAGATTACAGTTAATAATCGAGGAGCATCAACTATTATCAAAAGAGAGGTAGAACATTTACTCAAGAATTTATGCAACAAATGGTACAGTTATATATATTCAGGAGTACAGTCTGACACTATCGTCTCTAGATAAGTGGATATCTCAATATAAAACCTCTGGTTCTTTCAAAGAACATGATAATCGAACATCAGAAGACTCAGAACTAATAGAACTCCGTAAGCAACTAAAACAACTGCAAATGGGGAAAGACATTTTAACGCAAGCTGTGCTAATAGAGGAAGAAAGTATATGTGATCAAAAACAATCAACATAAATACTCGATATCAGTAATGTGTAAAGTCCTAAAACTTCCCAGAAGTACCTACTACTATGAAGCAAAAGAAAGAGCATATGAGAAGATGTACTTGGGTTTGATATGATTAATTTACAAGCGAAAAGAGGGAAGTGGAATCAACGATTTCTAGACCTGAAAAATTCTTAGGAAGTTTAGTAGGGAAAAAGCTTCTTAAGGTATTTGGATTACTACTACTAGATTTTCTATAGAATCAATAAATTATGTAGAATCTATTGACTTCTAATGAAGATGTTTATGTAGTAAAGAAAATGGATTTAGATTTCTTTGAGGAGTAAAAGCCTCACTTTGATACATCACAGTGAACCGTATCACAAGTGATGGTAAACAAAAGAACTAAAAAAGTGAACATTAATTTTTTACCTTGTAACTGAAGTAAAGAGTGATAAATAATGTTTGGAATGATTGTTAAAGCAGCTGAGGTTGTTAGCTGTTTTTGTATGGGAAATTCTATGCTATCATTATCTAACATTAAAGTTGGACAAATTAAACAATGTATTGAAATCTAAAACTTTCTCATATTTATATACAGTCAGGAGCAAATCATGATCATCGAGAAAAGGCTAATTGTCAATTCAGACAAGGGTAATTTATTAAATGAATTAATCTCTTCTATAAATGAGTGCGAAAAGTTTTATTTCAGCGTAGCTTTTATTAATTATAGTGGTCTTCAGCTGATGTTAGATACTTTCAAGAACGCGGAAAAAAGAGGAGTAAAGGGGAAGATTATTACTTCTACTTATCTGAACTTTACTGAAGCGAAAGCTTTAAAGAAAATAAATGAGTTTAGTAATATTCATTTGAAAATTTTTGAAACAGATAAGGCGATTGGTTTTCATACGAAAGCGTATATTTTTGAATTAAAGGAAAGTTATAAGGTGATTATTGGTTCTTCTAATATTACTCAAAGCGCCCTCAAGAGTAATATTGAGTGGAATGTTGAGATTATTGCTAAAGAGGATGCTCAATTTCTTAAAGATGTATTAAAGGAATATGATGGATTATGGAATAGTAGTGTCGTTGCGGATGATAACTTTATTAGTAAGTATGAAGAGTTTCTGTGTAAATTAAAGGGCTATACGAATACTCAGCAATTTATTTATGAAAGCTCTGAATATATCATTCCCAATAACATGCAAAAACGTGCGGTTGAAAACCTTGAAAGAATTAGATCGTTTGGGGAAAAGAAAGCTCTCGTTATAGCAGCAACAGGTACGGGTAAAACGTATATGTCTGCTTTTGACGTAAAGGGATTCAAGCCTAAAAGATTACTGTTTATTGTACATAGAGAAGAAATATTAAAAAAAGCAAAAGAGACCTTTGAAAAGCTCCTTCCTAATGAAAAACTGACATTTGGATTACTGACTGGGAATCAAAAGCAAAAAAATGCTGATTATATTTTTTCTACCATTCAAACTATGTCTAAATGTTACGAGGAATTTAAACGAGATGAGTTTGATTATATTATTTTTGACGAGGCCCACCATGCAACAAGTCCTAGCTATCAAGCAGTGCAAGAATATTTTGAACCAAAATTTACATTAGGAATGACAGCTACTCCAGAGAGAAGCGATCAACATAATGTCTTTGACTTATTTGATAATAATGTTGCCTTGGAGGTTCGTTTACATGAGGCTTTAGAGGATGAACTGGTGATTCCCTTTCATTATTTTGGTATTACCGACATTGAGGGAATTGATTTAAGTGATGTAGATATTGATGATGTAGCGGAGATAACGAAGAGGTTAAAGGTTAACGAGAGAGTCGACTTTATTATTAAAAATATGAATTTCTACGGCCATGACGGTGAAAAAAGAAAAGGTCTAGGGTTTTGTGTAACCGTTGAACATGCACAATATATGGCACAAGAATTTAATATTAGGGGTATTAAAAGTATCTGTTTATCTGGAAATGACTCAGTCGAGCTGAGATCACATTATATAAGTAGATTAGAAGATGACCATGATGACTTAGAATTTATTTTCACCGTTGATATTTTTAATGAGGGTGTCGATATTCCTTCTGTAAATACCGTATTAATGTTAAGACCTACTAATTCTCCGATCGTGTTTATTCAACAGCTAGGGCGGGGACTTCGTAAACATAAAGACAAGAGTTTTCTAACCGTCCTTGATTTTATCGGCAATCATAGTAAAACGTTCTTAATAGCCATCGCATTAAATGGTAGTCGTTATTATGATAAAGAAAGCTTAAAGGTTGCTATTGCAACGGGATTTGCCAATATTCCAGGCTGTACGCATATTCAAATGGATAAAATTTCTGAGAACGCATATTAGCGCAGATTGATAAGGAAAACTTCAATTCACTCAAGTATTTGAAGGAAGAGTACTTTGAATTTAAGAAAATGAATCAAGGTAAAATTCCTTTATTATTAATGGATTATATGAAATTTGATGGTGCTCCAGATCCGATTAAGTTTATTAACCGCGAAAAAATATATTTGCAATTTGTAGCTAAGGTAGAAAAAGACGATTCCTTGAAAAGGGTATTACTAGACGAAGCTTTTGAAGGTGTATTAAGGGAATTATCGAGTAAGCTACCTCTAAAGAGAGTGTATGAATTTGCTATTGCTAAATATCTCTTGGAGCATGATGAGATTTCTTTAGAAACCGCCGCACAAGAGATATTGAAGTTGGTTAAAGAGGTAGATGAAGATAGCGTATTGCATGCCTTTCAGTGTCTAAATCAGGATTTTTATGATCCTGGTCAGAAAAAGAGGAACCTTAAGTTATTCACTCTTGAAAATGGTCATCTATCTAAAACAGCAACTTATGAAAAGGTGCTACAGAATGACGAATATAGAGCATATATCGAGGATCTTATTATTTATGGAGTCTTTAGATATGAAAAGGAATTCAAAGAAGACTATTATGGTGTACCGCATTTGAAGCTATATGAGCAATATCAAATGGGTGATGCTGCATTACTATCAAATTATCGCAAAAGTCACAGTGCTTTTAGAGGTTCTGGTCTCCTTTCGAATGGAAATGACTATTTCTTGTTTATTGATTTACATAAGGAAGAGAATATTAAAGAGAGCATTAATTACCACGATGAATTTATAAACGAACGCATTTTTCAATGGCAGACACCAAATAGTACAGCCCCAACCTCTGAAAGAGGAAAGAATATTGTATTCAACCAGGATAGAGGGATTCATTTACATTTATTTATTAGAAAGTATAAAGAAATAGATGGAAAGACAGAACCTTATATTTATATCGGAAAGGGTAACACGGTGGAATATGTAGGGGAAAAACCAATTACCGTTACAATGGAATTAGAGAATGAAGTCCCAGCTAGTTTATATACTGAGTTCACTAAAAGAGTATAGTCTTCTCATTTGAGAAGACTATACTCTTTTATTTATTAATTGTTCCACAGCTGGAATGTCAGCAGGAGCCCATTTTAGGGAACTTAAATTCCCTCGTTTTAACCATATCAGTTTAGAATGTTCATTGGCAGTTGGGGTACCTTCAATGATTCTACATTTTATAGACAATAAGTTAATAATAAAGGTTTCATATTCATGGGTATTATCATTAAAGATTGAAGTCTCTGTTTCAACCTTACATTGCAATTCTTCATCAATCTCTCTTTTTAAAGCAGTAAAAATATCTTCTCCCTTTTCTACTTTACCACCTGGGAATTCCCACATGTTCGGGATGCTCATATCTGGAGAGCGTAACGCACATAGTATTTCATCTTTTTCATTTTCAATAATGGCTGCAACTACTTTAACTTGCTTTTTCATGTTATCCTCCTATAGGTTTTCTATGATTAAATAATATCATGATTAAGGGGTGTAATAAATTACAGAGTCTGGTTAAACACTTCCTCATCTCTTTACCCAAAGAACAATCTGGAAAATATCCATAAAAAGGGGTTGAGGGAGAAAGATGTGTAATGCGGTCTTGCTTGTTGCCCTTGCTACCCACTTTATTCGATAAAGAAAAATAACATTGACTATATTATGGCATTTGGAACGGGCGTATTGATTGGTGCGGCAGCTTATGTATAGCTTGTTGATTCGGTACGAGATGGAGGAATCTGGGCGACGCCGATAGGTTTTATAGCAGGGTCCGTCGTGTTTACGGGTAGGATTTCCTTGTTTCCCAAAATAGTGATAAAAAGAACATAAAAGAAACGAGCTTGCATATATAGCAGGTAATGTCACAGTTTAGTGACGTTCAATTCCATTTGGTATCATTGGGAAATTTTACTTTTAATGGATAAAAATAATTTATTATCATGATATAATTGAGAATTATTACAGGATGAAGGGAGCTGTCGATTATGGAAGGTATATTAAAAGCCTGGCATTTTGTTGAGAATTTGACGCCTGGCGTAGTGCCAACTATACCGGGCATGAAATTAGGAAAACGTATGAAAACACAAAAGCAACAGCGCGTCCGCCAAACGAAGCTTAGAGAGAAGTTATGGAATGAAGTTGAGCTAACGGATCCTGAAAAAGATCGCCTTGTATTTACGTATTATCTGGATTGTTATATTCAAAATACGTTAATTGAGCTTCTTCGAAAGCGGTTTGAAATCAAAGATGAAATTATTAACGGAAATTGGAATAAAAATTTCAGTATGACATTTTCAGTAAATCATAAAGGTGAATATATTGTAGGATCGCTATTTATCCCTCCTCTTCAGCTATTAATTACGGATATGGTTAATAAGGGAGACTATGAGACGGAAACTTTTTCGGAACAGCATTTTTTTATGATGAAAGAATGGGAAGAGTTTGCGAATTCGGTCTTTACAGACGGCGTGAATGAAGCAAGCATTCTTCAGCTTCTTAAGAAATATGAGGTAACATTGTATAGACTTTCAACTCAACCGATTCAGTATGCACAGCATTATATTGAAATAGCCATTATAAAAAAGGATGAGCCGCTGGAGTTGAAAAATTTCACGAGCTTTTATACGGGTGATTTAGAGCGTATTTTGCGCCGTAAGCCAAATGCGACGCTGCAGCAATTTCTAGAAGGGCGCCAATTAGCTGTTAATATTAATGAAAATCGATATGCCATTGAAAATATTATCCAACCGAAAAACTTGCCAGTAGGGCGCTGGCCTTCGACAAATCAATTTCGTTTATCGTTAATGCAGCAAGTAGCGGTGAATCAGATTGTTAATGAGAACGAAAAGATTAATTCAGTGAATGGCCCGCCAGGTACAGGAAAAACGACACTACTGAAGGATATTTTCGCGCAAATAATAGTGGCCCGTGCAACAGAAATGGCGAAGTTTGCTGAGCCGACGCAAGCATTTGAAGGAAATAAGTTATTTTTAAAGAAGTCGTTAACAAAATTTAAAATGGTTATTGCTTCAAGTAATAATGGAGCAGTTGAAAATATTTCAAAGGATTTACCGAAATTCGCGGAATTAAAATTAAACCCAAAATGTCCAAGTGACAATGATTATTCATCAGAAATTAAAGAGCTAGCGTTTTTTCAAGAGCTTTCAAAACAATTAGTGTTGGGTCTATATGATGCGAAGAAAACAAATGATGTTATTTTTGCACCGATATCAGTAGCGCTTGGCAAGAAAGGCAACCATACACAAGTTGCAGATGTATTGGAAGTGGATACATTTACGAATTTATTGAATGCAGAAGTAGAAAAGCTATCACCATCGTCATGGTCGGATGCAGTGGAGGAATTTGAAAGTTTATATCAAGACATTGAACGTGACAAGCGATCCTTGCAGCAATATATTGATACGCTAAAGAAATCGCCTGATTTTGATGTGCAAATAGAGCGTCTTAGAGCGGCTAAACTTCAATACGCAGAGCAAGAGAAGGTGACACAACAACATCTTCATGACATTTCCTCACTTATAAAAGAAAAGAAACAAGCGTTACAGCAGCTACCAAAGCTGACATTTTTGAAGCGGCTATTCAATAAAGAGAATAATGAAAAGAGTTCTCTTAAGCGTGAACTGGCAAGTTTGTCCCAATTAGAGTATGAACAGCGAGCGAATTATGAAGCTGTAGAGCAGCAATTGAAGCAGCTTGTTCAGAAGCAGCAAAAGCTTGAGCAGCAGCGACAAAACTTTGTCATGATGCAAAATGCCTGTGAAAAGGAGCGATTAGAGCTTTCAACAAATGCACATTGGACAGTCGAAGCTTATGAAAAGCGCCAAAAGGACATTATTTGGCAGACGGATTCGCTAAACTTTAAACGTGGCTTATTGTTTATAAAGGCCTTAAAACTTCATAAGCTATTCCTTGTATATAACGTTAAGGCGTTAGAACGTCCGCTAAAGATTTTTGGTGATCGCAGCGAGGTAGATTTAAATACAAGTGAGGGTATTCGTGAGCTTGAAAATATGTGGGATGTAGTGCATCTAATAACGCCGATTGTTAGCACGACGTTTGCTAGCTTTTCTCAAATGTATAAGGGCATTGATAAGGATTTCATCTCGTACTTATTTATTGATGAAGCCGGTCAGGCGACACCACAACAAGCGGCAGGTGCTTTATGGCGTTCTGAAAATGCAGTCATTGTAGGAGATCCAATTCAAATTGAGCCTGTAATTACACTTGATACGACGATTTTAAATGATGTACGAGGTCGTTTTAAAGTTGAAGATCATTATTTAAGTCTGGATTCCTCTGTTCAAAGTTTAGCTGATTTGGCCAACCCTATTGGGACATTTACCGAAAATAATAAACGCATTGGGATTCCACTTTGGGTGCATAGGCGCTGTGCCAATCCGATGTTTTCCATTGCCAATGAAATTGCGTACGGTAATAAAATGGTGCTCGCTAAAGACTCTGATCAAAGTGTTGGAGTTTGGTATGACTGTCACGGTGTAGCAACCGATAAACATTACGTTAAGGTGCAAGGACAATTTGTTCTTGAAAAAATTAAACAACATTTCCATCAGATACAGGCATCAACGAAAGAGACAATTCCTACCTTTCCAGATGTCTTTGTAATTACGCCTTTTACAAAGGTGAAAACGGAGCTTATTAAATTATTGAAGGCTGAATTGAAAACGGAATTAACGAATGTAGATACTAGAAAGTTAAATAAATGGATTGAAAATTCAATTGGGACAGTACATACATTCCAAGGGAAGGAAGCGGACATCGTGTATTTTGTTGCTGGGACAGATCAACAATCAGACAGTGCAGCGGATTGGTCGTGCAAAAAGCCAAACCTACTTAATGTGGCCGTTTCACGTGCTAAGCAAGAATTTTATTTAGTTGGTGATTTCAAGCGATTAAGCAACAAGAAGAATTATAGAGAATTTGCGTTAAAACTGTGTGTTGAACAAGCCACTCATATTTAAAGTTATAAAAACCTTTAACTGTTTATTTGAAATTAATTTTGAATGTTAAAAAGTAAGGTGTCCATACATAGGTTCTTGGTGTCGCTACAGCTTATGTAACAGGAGTAGCAGCTTTAGTATTAAGTGAGTATGAGGACATTAGTAGTAATGATTTAGCCCAAGTACTTAAAATCAGTAAAAAATTGTTAACGAATGCTAACGCAGATACCTATGACATAATTGATGCTAAAAAAGCTCTTGAAAAAGCAAAAGTTATGGAGTAAAAAATATTATTAGGGATTGATATTATGTTTTATTTACTTATTATTATAATGATAGGAATTTGCTTTCTACAATATAAAATGGTTAAAAAATCTACTATACTTGTAGGTTTGCTTTTACCTATCCTATTTAGTATTGCTTACATCTTTCTTAATTTTGATAATTTTCATATATACGTGTTAGTTTTCTGTATTATACTTTGGTTAATATTTTTTTGGAAAGTGCTCAATTTTAAAAAAAGGTAAGAATAAAATAGGGTCGTGCCTAACATATATAATAAGAAAAAGAGACATCCCCCACCCAAGGAATGTCTCTTCTCTTTTTATAAACTTATAGCACTCATCATCCCTTCATGCGTCGCTTCCTCAATAGTACGTGGTCCAAGGCAATCTCCAATCTGTTTCACAATAGGCGCATGGCCTTTCATTTCTTCGAATAGCTCTGTATTGGGAATGCGGCCAAGGGAGAGGACGATGGAGTCCCAATTGGTTAGTTCTTCTTTTTGTTGGGTGAATAGATTCCGAATGATGACGTGATCTTCTTTGATTGCCCCGATATCGTAATGGGGAAGGAGTGTGACGTTTAGGTTGTATAGTTTTTTTAGGTATTCATTTCTGAGATATTGGTGGACGGTTTCGCCAATGTGTAGTCTGGATGATATGAGTGTGACTTGGTGGCCTTTTTCGGCTAGATAAATGGCTGCTTCCATGCCAGGCCAGTCACCTCCAAAGTCGAACACTAAGACGTTGTCGCCAACTTTTTTGGTTGAGCTGAAGAGGTCATCACTCATGATGATCCGTGGGTCATCTATTCCTTCGATGGCTGGTGTATAGGGCCGCGAGCCGGTGGCGCAGATAATGGCGTCCGGTTTCGATTCGGATATTTCTTGGGCAGTTGCCGTTTTGCCTAATTGCACATTTATATTGCTTCTCATTAATTTCCGGGAGTAGTTATCGAGCATCGATTCTGCCAGTTCATGTCGCATCGGTGCTTTGCGCATCGTGCGGAGTAGGCCGCCGATTGATTTACTTTGATCGATCAGTGTAACGGAATGACCAAGTGTGTCCGCTGTTATCGCTGCCTGTAATCCGCCAGGTCCGGCGCCAATCACTAGGACATTCTGTTTGCTTCTCGTTTTCTTTAATTCTGGTAATATCCATGCTTCTTTACCTGTTGTTGGGTTTTGGACACAGCCAATCGGCAGTCCTTTATGATAGTGGCCGATACAGGCTTGTAAACAGCCTATGCATGCATCGATTGCTTGCAGGTCACCGTTCTTTGCTTTGTTGGGCATGTCAGGGTCGACGATTAAAGCCCTGGTCATTCCCACAACATCGGCTTTTCCGGTTGATACGATCTGTTCGGCTTCAACCGGGTCGACGATTCGATTACCGACAAAGACCGGTACCGCTCCTGCCATTCTGATTTTGAATCCATGCGGTGATAGGTAAGCGTGCTTTATCGGTGATGGCGGCACGATATGTGTTGATCCCTCGAAGGTACTGGAATCTCCGGCTGTGACGTTAATGAAATCCAATCGGACCTTTTCCGCGAGGTATTCGACGATTTGCACGGAATCCTTCATCGTTGTCCCGTCCATCGTCAATTCATCTGAGCTCATCCGAATGCCAACGGTAAAGTCTTCCCCGACTCTTTCCCATACTTTTTCCAAAATATTCACGATGAATCGCATCCGATTTTCAAAGGACCCGCCATAGAGATCGGTGCGCTTATTTGTATGCACGGACCAAAACTGGGCAGGGAGATATCCGTGTGAACAGCAAATTTCCACTCCATCCAGTCCGCCATCCTTTGCCAGCTGTGCTGAATGGGCGAACCCTTCAATCACTCCTTCAATATCTTCTAAACTCATGGGTTTTGGCATGACACCGAAGCGTAAGCTTGGAACGGCGGATGGCGCCCATGCTGCATTTCGATAGTCGCTCGATACAACTTCCCTTCCGCCATGAAATAGCTGGGAGAAAACCTTCGTTCCATATGTATGGAGCGTTTCGGAAATCTCTTTGTAGGCAGGGACGATTCTTTGGTCATATCCTGCAATCGTTTTGGACGTAAGCATGCCGGATGGATGTACGGATGCTGCTTCAAGGATGATCAATCCGACGCCCCCTTTAGCGCGGGCTTTATGATAGGCCACCATATCCGAAGTGGGAATCCCGTCCGTTACGTGATTTGTTTGATGTGCTGTACTTAAAATCCGGTTTTTCAATTCAGTATGTCCGATCGTTAATTGGGTAAACAGATTTTTGAATTGAGCCATAATCGTGACCACTCCCTAATTTTAGATAGAATGAGAGTATAGAGGACATCCAATCGCCCTCTAGCTTTTCTCCATATAGGTTCAATATGCAATAATCATGCCGTTTGGGGAATCTGGCTGAATAAACATTTTTTACATTTGTAAGGAGGGTTTGGCTCATGAATCGAGTATTTTATATATAGATAACTGAACCTTTTTTGAAAAATGGTGATTCATTATAGGTTCAGTTCAAAATTGGTTGGTATATGGACTTTCGTTGCTTATGAAAGGGGTACTTATTTTTTTGTGTACGAAAAAGTGTAACAAATTCGGTTCGAAATCAAACGATGAGGTGATCGGGTGGAACCTGAAGTGAAAAAAGAAGCACTAATTGTATTTTCCGATATTTCTATTTTGGATGTAAAATCATTACTGAAAATTAATTCCTCTCCCTTTATTGTCATGAAAAATCACTTGGAAATCCTCGGTATATTAGATGAGGGACTCTTTTTAAAGAAGTTGGATATTGATGGTCCAAACAGGGAAATCATTGATTACCTTAATCAATCTTTTGTCGTTGTGGATGATGTCGATAAGCTCAATGAAGAGGATATGAGCACCTATGACTTTGTGATTCAACATGGAGATAATCAATATAGATGCTATCCGAACTATGAAGTAAAGGAAATCCTGCTTAAAAAGAAGATTAAGAGCTTAATAAGTTTAAACGAATCACTGCATGAAGAGCTGGAGGTGACAAGAAAGAAAGTAAAGGAGCTCACACAAATACTGCATTCTAGCTATGATGAAATATTCGTGACGGATGCCAACGGGGACACGTTATTCGTGAGTGAAGCATGTAAGAAGCTTACAGGGCTGCCACCGGAGGCCTTTATTAATAAGAACATTAAAGAGTTAGTGGAAAAGGGGCTGATCAACAATTCGGTTACATTAAAAACGATGAAGACGAAAGCGGTCCATTCAGCTGAGCAAACGTATCCGCATGGGTTGACTGTATTTAGCACAGCCAAGCCAATCTTTGATGAGGAGGGGAACTTATACAGAATTGTATCGAATTCCAGGGATATCACGGAGTTAGTTGAGATGAAGAGTAAATTAAACCAAGTGAATCTTAGGAGTCAACTAGCACAAAATGAGCATTCTCAGAGTAAAAAAACCGTGTCCCTCAATAACTTCATTACAAATTCGGATAAGATGATTCATGTACTGGAATTAGCTGAAAAAGTGGCTCCAATGGATTCATCGATTTTCATCCATGGAGAAACCGGAGTCGGAAAAGGGGTTTTGGCAAGGATCATCCATGATTTAAGCAATAGAAAGGATAAAACGTTCATTCAAGTGAATTGCGGCGCGATTCCATCCGCATTAATTGAGTCCGAGCTGTTTGGTTACGAAAGCGGGGCATTCACGGGAGCTAATAAGCACGGGAAACAAGGACTTGTTGAGAGTGCTGATGGCGGCACGCTGTTTCTTGATGAAATCGGGGAAATGCCGCTCGACATTCAGGTGAAAATCCTGCATCTGGTCCAGGAGAGAACATTCATGAAGGTGGGTGGAACCAAGGAGAAAAAGGTGAATATTCGGATTATCTCCGCTACGAATAAAGACTTGAAGCAAATGATCAAGAATAATCAGTTTCGCGAGGATCTATATTATCGATTGCATGTCGTTCCATTGGAAATTCCACAGCTGCGTGAGCGAAAGGAAGATATCTTATTATTAACCGATTATTTTTTGAAGAAATTCAATGAGAAATACGGTCAATCAATCCGTATCGATGATCATTCCAAGTTAATTTTGCAGCTGCAGCAATATCCGGGTAATGTTCGGGAATTGGAAAATGTAATTGAACAAATTGTCGTGACGGCTAGAAAGCCTATTGTAACGATAGAGGATCTGCCTTCCGATTTAACGTACAAAGATACTGCACTTGTCAATTTAACAGGAATCATTCCCTTGAAAAAAGCGTTAGAGGAAACGGAAAAGCAATTATTGTCACAGGCCCTTTCTACATATAAATCTACCCGAAAAATGGCCAAAGCTCTGGAGGTTAGCCAAACGACGATCATGCGCAAACTTGGCAAATACCAATTTGTATATGATGAGAATAAATAACGATGACTCTTATTAAAATCTGAAAATTCGAAAAGTTGGTATGGATATTGCATATTTACCTATTGATTATTTCAATTTTGATAAGGGGGTCAAGAAATGGGTGAGTTAATTTTCAGCTTGAGCTATGGGGGTTCCTTAATCGTCATGGGGTGGATCACGAAGGTTTTTCTGATAAAAATGAAAAGGAATCAAGAAGCAATAAAAGAAAAAGCTCCGATTGAAAAGGTGGGGATGTAAATGGCTTTCCTCATAGGAATCATTGTATCTTTTTGTGTTTATGTCTCAATCGGCATCTTTTTATTCAGGAAAGTGAAAAGCTCAGAGGAATATTATGTATCTGGACGAAGTGGAAACACATTGATGATAACCGGTACGCTTGTTGCTTCTTTCTTAAGCACCGTATCCTTTATGGGAGAAGCAGGATTTTCCTATGAAGGGTACCCGATCCTGCTGCTTATCCTCGTTATTTTTAATGCAAGCGGCTATATATTCGGCGTTTTCCTGTTTGGGAGATATTTAAGAAGAAGCAAGTCATTGACGGTCCCTGAATTTTTTGGTAATCGCTTTCATTCTAAAAAAGTACGACTGGCCGCTGCCATCACGACGATTCTCGGAATCTCTGCATACTTAGTTGCCGTTACTCAAGGGGCAGCCGTTTTATTGGCCGAGGTTTCTGGTGTTTCATATCCAATAGCCTTGATCATCATGTGGCTAGTCTATTCATCATTTACGATTCTCTCTGGGGCGAAAGGGGTTATGGTAAATGATACAATCATGTTCTTTTTATTCTCAATCGCAACGTATCTTAGTTTTCCTTATATTATTAAATCTGCGGGTGGATTTCCTAATGCCATTACAAAGGCAGCGAATCTAGCTGAAAGGCCGGATTTATTGAGTTGGCACGGTATTACTGGATCAGGTGCTACTATGGGAACGCCTTGGGAAGCATTAGCCTGGGCAGTCATCATGGGCTTGGTCTGGGGAATTGTCATTGCAGTAAGCCCTTGGCAAAGCAGCCGGTATTTAATGGCTAAAAATGAACACGTAGCCATCCGTGCTGGCGTTTGGGCAACCATATCGATTTTGTCCGTCTACTTGTTTCTCCATATCAGCATATCGACGATCACCACGATCAAAGCAGATATCGCACCGACGGAAAAGGTATTCATTTGGGCAGCGATGAATATTGTCCCTACATGGCTTGGGGTCATCATTATTAGCGGCATCATGGCGGCTGCATTATCTTCCTGTTCAAGCTTCCTTCAGATAATCGGGAGCAGCATAACACGGGATATCATGGAGCAATCAAGAAATAAGAAATACACAGATCACCATCTCTTACGTACCAGCCGCATTTCCATGGTGGTCATTAGCTTGATCATCTTATTGATTGGATTGTTCCAGCCGCCAGCTGTCATGTGGATCGGTTATTTTGCGGCTACATTATTTGCCGCATCATGGGGGCCAATCGCCATTTCAAGTGTATTTTCAAAGAAGATAACGAAAGAAGGGGCCTTTTGGAGTATCGTATTCGGTTTCTTTGGAGTGATTCTCGGAGAAAGCCTGGGCATGTTCGGGATTAGCCTTCCTGTTTACTTCAACTCTGTGATCATCGGATTAATTCTAAGTATAAGCGCACTCATCATTGGCTCTAAATATGGAGTGATCACCAAGGAAGAAAGGGAGTTTCAGGCAAATATCCTTCAAACCCCAATAGAAATAGACGAGCAAAAAGAAATGAACATCACCCGCAGATACCCAGCCTATTTAATGATCAGCGGCGTCATGATTATCATGGTTACACTCATGTTTTATTATTGGCCAATCAATATGAATTGATTAGGGACAAATAAATTAGCTTATGGCGAATAGTGGATACTATGTGAAACACATAGATTATCCACTATTTTTTTAGGTTTGCTTTCATTAAAATTGACATCCGTTGCTCGTCTGTACTTTACTTTCCCTTCTATATTGAACCACCTTGTTCATGACCACCGCTTCATCTACTATCATTCGGTCATCTCAGTTGGTCATTGATTAGTGTTTCTCGGATACAGCTACCTTTTTTGTTACGTGAGCATTTTTGCCTAAAATAACAGAAAAGACAACAATCACTGCTGTTACAAGAGTGAAAAATGTGATGGATTCATCTAGAAATACTGTTGCAAATAGAATCATTAAAAATGGTTGTAAGTATTGAATCTGACTAACCCTTGATATTCCGCCCATGGCCATTCCGCTATACCAAGCAACATATGCTAGAAATTGACTAACCACTGCGAGATACATTAAACTAACCCAAGCTTGGATAGGGGCATGGAGCATTTCCGTTGTAAGGTTTAGCCCAACTGGAATAATGAAAAAAGGAGCACCGATCATTATTGCCCAAGCAATCACTTGCCAGCTGCCCAATTCTTTCGCTAATTTCCCCCCTTCTGCGTAACTTAGCCCCAGTATAATCACTGCTGTTAGTAAAGCTAAATCGGCAAATTGCAATTGACCGAATCCAAGATGAAGTGCATACATAATGACAGCTAAAGAGCCGATTATACTTGAAACCCAGAATTTGATTGAAGGGATTTCCCCTGCTCTAAACATAGCGAATCCCGCTGTTGCTAACGGTAACAGGGCTACTTCCACAGCTCCATGAGAAACAGGCAAGGATTCCATTGCCCAGGAAGTGAGGAGAGGAAATCCTAAAACTGCACCAACCGCAACAATAAGTAGACTTTTGAATTGCCCTGGAGAAGGTAGCTTTTCCTTTCGAACGATCAATACTACAGCTACTAAAATAGCAGCAACAACCGTTCTTCCTAAACCGACGACCGTAGTCCCAAAATACTCTACAGCAATACTTGTAGCGGGGAGCGTTAAGCTAAAACAAATGACGCCTGCTAATCCCAACAATAATCCTAATTTCTCCCTGGTTACTCCCTGCATCTTACCCAACCCCAATCTTTATATTTTGTATCACATCTGTACCATTGTTTACTTCTCATAAAAAACAGTTTTGATATAATTAACATACTATGAGTACATACAATAAAAATAAACCCATTTTTTACCCATCTGACCTGGTACAGTTCAAGGAGGACTAATGGATGAACTCAAAATATATTAAGATAATGGAAGAAATTAAGCTTCGACTAGCAGGTGGTTCGCTAATTGCAGGCAGTAAACTCCCTTCTGTTCGTCAGTTATCTGAATATTTTTCATGCAGCAAGAATACGGTCATTAAAGCATACGAGGAACTTGAAAAAGAGCATTTAATTTATTCCGTTCCTAAAAGCGGCTACTATGTTGTGAATGAATTTCTAAAAGCTACGGAAGAAATTGAGGTGATTGATTTCTTGTCTGCTGGTCCAGATAAAAACGTTATGCCTTATGTGGAATTTCAACATTGTATGAATCAAGCAATTGACCAATATAAAGAAGATCTTTTTACCTACTCTGATCAACAAGGGCTTTACTCACTACGAGTACAGGTAGTGAAGTATTTGCAAGATTTACAGGTGTTCACTCAACCTGAAAGATTAGTCGTTGTATCTGGCTCGCAGCAAGCCCTTCATTTATTAGTTTCTATGCCATTTCCGAATGGAAAAAACAATATACTAATTGAACAGCCTACTTATTTCGGATTCATTGAATCCATCAATATGCATCAAGCTACTGCTTTTGGAATTGAATTATCGATGGATGGGATTGATCTTGATCGTCTGGAATACATTTTTCGAAATAATGATATAAAATTTTTCTATATGATCCCGAGATTTCATAATCCACTTGGACATTGTTACACGAATAGCGAAAAGAAAAAAATCGTTGAGCTAGCTGAAAAATACGATGTTTATATAGTGGAGGATGATATTTTAGGAGACCTTGATCCAAATCCAAAGTCCGATCCTTTATTTTCTTTTGACCCTTCTGGGAGAGTGATTTATATTAAAAGCTTTTCGAAAGTTTTTCTCCCAGGGTTAAGGATTGGTGCAGTTGTTCTTCCTGAATTAATGATCAACAATTTTTTACGATATAAATTCAGTTCGGATTTTAATAGTTCAGCACTTTCTCAAGGTGCGCTAGAAATCTATTTAAAAAGTGGTATGTTTAATAGTCATCTCAAAAAAGTAAAAGAGGTTTATCGTAATAAAATGCAAATCCTTCAAGAAGCATGTGAGGATTTGCTGCCGGCTAATACTTCTTTTTCAAAACCGAGTTCAGGGTTCTATCTATCCATCAGTTTGCCCGAGAATGTGACAGCAAAACAGGTCGTTCATATGCTAAACGAGCAGCATATCTATGTTGATGATGCCTCTAGAATGTTTTTACCAGAATATAAAAAGGAAAATCTCATTCGATTAAGCATCTCACAAGTGAACGAGTGTCAAATTAAATTAGGGGTAGAGCGATTGGCTCACTGTATTGCTTTAATTGACAGTAGAAAAAATAAAATGACTCCAAATCAATTTTTACACATTTAGTAGGGGTGTTGATTTCCACCACTTAGAAATTTGAATAAAATAGAACCCTCTAAAAAACGATGTTTTTTGGAGGGTTCTTAATTATCATTCTGATTTCTTTACTCAGAAAAGGGTTGATCTTCGTGTTTACGGCAGCACATTGCCTGCCTCACGATAGATGCCATACCATTCTTCGCGTGTAAGATGAATATCGCTTGCCTTGCAGCAATCCTTGAGGCGGTCTTCATTCATTGTCCCGATGACCGGCTGCATATGTGCGGGATGGCGTAAGAGCCATGCGATGACAATTGTCGTGTTGCTGACTTCATATTTGTCGGCGATTTCATTTATCTTTTGGTTCAATTCAGGGAACTTGTCGTTTCCGAGGAATACGCCTTCAAAGAATCCGTATTGGAAAGGTGACCAAGGCTGAATGGTGATATCGTTCAGTCTGCAAAAATCCAGTACACTGCCGTCCCGGTTCACAGCGTGGTCATTGTCCATATTTACGTTAAATCCATTGGAGATCATGTTGGCATTGGTGATGCTTAATTGTAGTTGGTTTGCCACAATCGTCTGCTTCACCGATTTTTTTAGCAACTGGATCTGCATCGGATTTTGGTTGGAAACACCGAAATGGCGCACTTTTCCTGAATTTTCAAGAATATCGAAGGCCTCGGCTACTTCTTCCGGCTCTACTAACGTGTCCGGACGGTGGAGTAGCAGAATATCCAGATAATCCGTTTTCAGCCGCTTCAAGCTTGCGTCCACCGAATCGAGGATATGCTCTTTGGAGAAGTCAAACATCCCCTTGCGTATGCCGCACTTGGATTGCAGGATGATCTTTTCACGAATGCTCGCGTTCATCCCGATGGCGTCCGCGAATATTTCCTCACATTCGCCACTGCCATAAATATCAGCATGGTCGAAGAAGTTCGCGCCCTCTTCCAGTGCCGTTTGGACAAAATGTCCAGCCTCGGCTTTATCCAGCGAATTGATTCGCATGCAGCCGACTGAAACGACCGGTACCTCTAATGTGCTGTTTCCAAGTTTCATTGTTCTCATGAATTATGGCCTCCTTATTTGTAATTGAGTACATGGTATGTGAGTCTGTCGCCTGCAGAGAAGAAATGGTTCACCCTTTCATTTCAGCGGGTTGTCTATGTCTGTCTTAACGTCACAAGTAAATCTGCGTATTTCTTTTTGATTGTGACACACACTCCTAGTAGTTTTCAAGATTTACCATGGGGTGACGAGAAATTAATGGAATCATCCATTATACAAAACAAAAAAAATTGACTATTGGAAATATCCTGGTTAGAATAGGGACAAGAATTGAAAGGAGCGATAAACGTGGCATTTTTACAACTATACTAATATACACACATATTATGGAAAAAACCACTTTGCATAAGGGGTTGTTTGCTGTGTGTATAGGATGGATATGTTGTAGAAGTTTTCTCGTTCTACCGAATATCTATGCCGATTTTTTTAGTACACAGAGCCTTCTGTGTACTTTTTATTTTGGAGGGATTTAACTTGATGATGTTACTTTTCTATTGATGCGAGCTTGAAATAGAAGCTCGTATCGATCCAAGCTATCGATACGAAATCACAAATTTCGGAGGTAGCGAATATGGAACAAATATGTTTTGAATTAGAAAATGTCGAAGTGACATATTTAGATAAAGAGATATTGAAGATTGAACGATTGGCTGTACATCAATTTGACCGCATTGGGATCGTCGGGAAAAATGGTACAGGGAAAAGTACGTTATTAAAGCTGCTTGCTGGAAAAATTCAACCGACAAGTGGAAAAGTAAAGTGTTACGTTGAAGGTGGCTATTTTGAGCAAGTTGAAGCCCCTGCTGTTACAGAAGCTGACCCGGCGATACTGGGAAGATTAGCCGTACCGAGAAATTCAGAGTCGCTAAGCGGCGGTGAGCAAACAAGGCTGAAGCTTGCCCAATTGTTTACGCACTATTTTGAAGCGTTACTTATCGATGAGCCGACAACCAACTTGGACCAAGACGGCATTTCGTTTTTACTTGATGCATTACGATATTATTATGGTGCGCTTCTATTAATCAGTCATGATCGGGCTGTACTAAACGAGCTTGTCACAAAGATTTGGGAAGTACATGAAGGCAAGGTACATGTATATTCAGGAAATTACAGCGAGTACATGGCACAGAAGCAGTTAAAACGTGAACAACAGAGGCAAGCTCATGAACAATTTATAAAAGAAAAGAGTCGACTTGAAAAAGCAGCGCAGGAAAAAATGAAAAAGGCTGAAAAAATCGCTCAAGCTGGAAGATTGTCAAAAAAAGAGGCGAATGCAAAACCGAATAAAACGTTTATGACGAAATCAAAAGGCACTAGCCAAAAAGCCGCGCAATGTGCAGCGAAGGCCATTGAGCATCGAGTGGAAAAACTTCAGGAAGTGGAAGCGGTACAAGAGGAAAGACACATCGTATTTCGCCAGTCAAAGCAATTGGAATTGCATAATAAGTTCCCAATTATGGCAGACCGAATGACTCTTCAAGTGAAGGAGAAAGTAATATTGGATGAAGTGAGTTTCCAGCTGCCACTCGGTAAAAAAATAGCCATTACAGGCAGCAATGGTAGCGGTAAAAGTACTTTGCTTCATCATATTGCGAATAATGGTGTAGGATTAGCGCTATCTCCAAAAGCAAAAATGGGTTACTTCCGTCAAATGAGCTATAGATTTGGAAGGGATGAAACGGTTCTGCAATTCTTGGGAAACCGCTCAGAATATGATGAAGGATTTTTAAGAAGCGTCCTGCATTCGATGCAGTTTGTCGGTACGGATATACAAAAAAGTGTTCAGTCATTAAGTGGCGGAGAAGCGATTCGCCTCCAACTTTGTCAGTTGTTCTTAGGGGAATACAACATTCTGTTATTAGATGAACCGACCAATTTTTTGGATATTCATGCCATTGAAGCATTAGAACGATTTATAGCTGCATATGAAGGGACGATCATATTTGTATCCCATGACCAAGCGTTCATAAACCATGTTGCAGATCTTCAGTATAAAATTCTTGCGAAAAAATTAAATCAAGTATGATCTGAATTAATGCCAAATAAGCCGATGGGACAATCTCGTCGGCTTATTTATAATGCGGAAAAAGTGCATAGGCAGCCCCTGCACATTAAGGATGAATCGTAACCATTGTCCCGATTGGAACAATTTTTGATAATTGCTCTACATCACGGTTATGCATACGAATACAGCCTTTTGATACAGCTCTACCAATTGAGCTTGGATCATTTGTTCCATGAATGCCATAGTGTTCTTTGGATAAACTCATCCACATGGTACCGAACGGCCCTCCAGGGTTGGGATCTTTATTGATAATGATGAACTGTCCTACAGGGGTTCCGAACAACATTCTGCCAACGGCGATGGGATATTGTTTTTGCAGTACGCCATCTTTTAATAACCTTAGCCAGCGATTGTTAACGGACACTTCGATGCTGTAAGGAATGGTATCAGGAGGGGGGAAACCAGGGATCATAATGGGTTGGCCAGGATAAATGACATTTGGATTTATTGTCGGGTTAGCATTGATGATTGCCGATAGCGGTTTCCGATAGTCCCTGGATATCTGTGTAAGTGTTTCACCTGGTTTAACTGTATGAATCAGACTGAACACCTCCATAGTTTATAGTTGTCATGCTTCATTGTATGTAGATTATTAAAAGCGGTTATTGATCAGCTAGCTACTGACTGGGGAGGCTGTTATCTGTTTTTAATAAAACTTATTTATTAAGTAACTAAGCCGAAAAGAAACCGAAATGAACGTTTGATAAAATAAGTTTTTATGGAGAAGAATTTTTTGTTAGTTAAAGAGGGGGAATAAGGGTGGAGGAACATGTGAAAAAGGCTTTAATCGAATGGAATGAAGAAATTAGTGATGTGTTAAATGGGATAGAAAAAGAGTATGAAGAAGTTAAGCGTGAACTTCAGGTTTATTCCTATAAATTCAATATTACCAAACAGGTTGTACAATCGACTATAAATGATGAAATTATTCGAAACATTCGCGAGCTCTATCATAAACCTTTTGAACAAAAATTGAACGAATTGAAAGAGTCTATAAAAGAGCTGGAAGAAAAGAGAAAGGTTTTCCAAATGTTTGTTGATAAAATTGAAAAGGTTAGTGAAAGAGAAGAAGGAAAACCGCAAATATCAGTCATATAAGGCAGCGATGCACCATAATGATTACCAATAAAGGTAGGGTAACATAAGGAATCTACTATTCTATACACAACTACTATGGCAGCGAATATAACTGCTTTTTTTTTGCTGGAATTTGCAAAAGCGGCCCCTTGTTTACCGCAACATCAACTCGGGTACTATCCTATAAAAAAGGAAATGAGGGTATACCATGTGGAATGCGGTCTTTTGGGGAGGGGTTTCGGGTTCTGCTGTCTTGCTTGGTGCACTTGCGGCCATCTTCATTCCGATTAAGAAAAACATCATTGGCTACATCATGGCATTTGGAACAGGCGTATTGATTGGTGCGGCTACATATGAGCTGCTTGCCGATTCTGTGAATGATGGAGGAATCTGGGCGACGGCGATTGGATTTATAGCAGGAGCCGGCGTGTTTACTTGCTTGGATTTTCTTGTTTCCAAAAAGGGTGCGGATAAAAGGAAACGGTCTAATAATAGTTCATCGAAAGAAGCGGGCATGGCCATTTTTATTGGGACCGTGATGGATGCCATACCAGAGTCGATCATGATTGGCGCAAGCTTAATAAGCGGCGGAACGGTAAGCTGGTTATTGGTCATTGCCATCTTCATCAGTAATATTCCAGAGGGACTCTCAAGTACAACGGGCCTGCTCAATAGTAACTATTCCAAGAAGAAAATCATGCTGCTGTGGTTTTCCGTCCTGCTTATCTCGGCATTATCCTCGATGTCCGGCTATCTATTTCTCGATCATGCCCCGGAATATGTGATGGCAGCGATGGCAGCCTTTGCAGGCGGTGGCATTATCGCCATGATTGCGTCAACGATGATGCCTGAAGCATACGAAGACGGAGGACCGATCACGGGCATATTTACAGCAGCCGGCCTGCTCATCTCTTTGATTCTGGATTCGATGTAACGCGAAAAGTAGCAAAAAATAAGATTGATCTATTAAAGTATTGGGATTCAAACTTTTTGATACAGAGTTAGACATGAAGATTAAATCAAATGAGTCGGTCGTCCCTGACCTATATGATAAGAAAAAGAGACATTCGCCATAAGAATGTCTCTTTATAAATTTTAACATTCCTTTATGTGTTGCTTCCTCTAATGTGTGGGGTTCAAGACAATTCTCTATCTGTTTCACCGCGGGAGCAAGCCTTTTTAATTTTTCAAATAGTTATGTATTGGGAACGCAATCAAGAGAATGATAGAATCCTAATTATCTAAATTTCTTCTTTTTGTTGTGTAAATAAATTTGGATAACAACTCGATCTTGCCCAATGTTTCCTACTCACAAATTGCAAAATATTTAAGTATAACAAAGTCTACAGTTCAAGATACATAGGAAAGGGCTGATAGGAAAATAAGTATTAGAATTACAACAGTTTTGTTCTGTGTGAATTAGATGAGTGTCTTTTTTTGTCGAATGAAAACCCTATACAAATATAATAAACAGAGTTACAATTTCCGTTTGTATTATTTTAGAAAAAAATGTATATAAAGGGATAATTATGATGAAGTTCGAAAATAAGTTTTATTCAGTGTTATGTACCACAGTTTTATTTAGTAGCCTAACAGGCTTTACAGCTTACGCTGAAGAGTCAGAAAGTGTGAACAATGAAGTTATCAGTAAAAATGAGAAAACTGCCAAAGTTGAAGACTCAGAAACGGGAGAGATTGTTAAAGTGAATTTTGAATCGAATGCAAATGGAATGGACATTTCTGATACACTTATTGAAGATATTGTAAGTCAAGCAGATGGCAGTGATAACATAACAATTTATGATGTAATAACGGACACAACTAAAGACACATCTGAAACATATTCTACAAAAAGTTTAGAAAATGCTCTAAGTCCTATTCAAAGTAAATCAGTTAAGGTATCGTCAGCAAGCGGAATTTCAACGTTTAGCATAATGGGGATTACTATCGAGGATGATGAATCAGATTATTCCGCACAAGGAGTAATCTATAAATATTCTACAGCAAAGAAATTTTCTGACAGAACAAATGGTGCCGCTAAATCAATTATATCAGTTCCAAGAGGATTAAAAGAAACTTTGTCGGACTCAGTAACTATTTCCAATAGCGCAACTGCGACAGGGTCGTTAACTAAGGGGGCAGCAGCGTCTTTAGATGCAAGTTTAAGCAATACAGTGTCGTATACTTATACTAGAACTCGAGAATTTTCAGGTCCTCCAAAAGGATATACAACAAGATTCTATTATTCAACAAAATACTATGATAGAGGTAATTATACAGTAACTAGAACTACTAGAGCTACGGGCATATAGAGAACCTAGTAATCAAGATCCAATTGTAAATTGGTCTAGAGATGCAAAATAATGTATTAATCATATATAATGGTTTGCGTTAATTGAAAATAATGAAAAAAACTTTACATTTAGTAAAGTTTTTTTCCCATCGTTATTCATAAATAAGCGAAGATACTACATAAGAT
>NZ_JBHXAS010000059.1:0-31078 GCF_042727425.1 Peribacillus sp. NPDC060253 | reverse complement strand
GAGGTCCTATTGTCAATAATTTCGTGGTGGAAATTACCACATGTTTTTTACAATTTTTATGTTATTCTATAGGGAAAGAAATCGCTTGTCCTAGAATATACATATAACAAGATAGGTCTAATGGATCTGAAAAAGGTGGTTTTTTTAGTGAAGACGGTCTTTTCTTCAACGGAAGAACAAGAGCAAGAAATAGCGAGTCTCGTTGCTCGTTTCTATGAATCTGTATTTCCAAAGTACTTTACGGAAAGTGAAATCCTTCATTTTCGCGAAATCGGCGTTTTGGAGCCCAATCAAAGTTCCTTTACCTATTTAGCAACATTACGAGACGCATTTCAAGTAATGACGTGCCTTCAAGTCCTCATGTCTATATTAGACAAACAGAAGAGAGAAGATTCTTTAATGATGGAATCTGATTCTGAAGAATTGTTCCAGCATAACATTGCACTATTGAATGAATACGGAATCTTTTTCCCTTTTTATTATGACCATTTTTCATGTATAAGCCATGAAGCGAGTAAAGATGTGCAGATGATGGATATCCAGGTAGCGAATCAATATTTAGTATAAGGCAAAAAAAATGAGCCGGCTATAACGGGAGAAGCATTTCCGTTAGGGCCGGCTCATTTTTATCCATCCTTAATTAATATCGTTGTCCTCGAACCATTTCTCGAAGGTTTCCTCATCATTATAGCCATCGATCCGTTCTTGTTCTTGTCCATTCTTATAGTGTACGATGGTCGGGGTTTTTTTGATGCCATAATCGCTCCATCCTTGTTCAAACTCCAAAAGGTTGAATTGCACAAGATCAATACCCAATTTCTCTGCCAAAGGTGCCACGACTGGAGTGGTTTTTTGACTGATTGAATTCGTAGGACTATAGAAATAAACGGTCACGTCTTTACTATCTTGGAGGTCCTGCTCCAACTCTACAGGAAGGATCAAGTTTTGATAATTAGGGTCATCCAGCTGATCGACAGTAGCGGGTTTAAGTTTATCCTTGCCGTATGGATTTCCTTTTGATTTTTCTTCTTTTTTCATGTTTGTAAAAACGCCCAGCAGGACAAAAAGGGCGACGATTATCACTAAAAAAATAGCCATTTTCTTCATTAAGCTGCAACCTCCTTGGGTCTTGTCCATACGATGTAACTGCATATGAAAATAATGACGAATGCAGTCAAGGCTAGAACGGGATGGTAATGAAACCAAACACGTCAATATATTGTCCTATACATGGAACCCTTCCGCATGCAAGGGTGTGGTCGGGAAAGAATGAAACCTTTTGCACAAAATAACGATACGTGGGAATAAATGCACCGATGGCTGTTACTATCATGGTATACAAGCAAATCCAATGATCTTTTCGAATGATTGCAATTCCTAAAATGATTGTAAAAGGATATATGATGATACGCTGATACCAACAGAGCGCAAACGGTTCATTTTGCTTAATTTCAGAGAAATATAAGCTTCCAAACATAGCAATGATGGAGCAGCCAAGGCCACAAATAATAAGTTTTCCCCATTGCGTATAGTCTTGTTCATGGTTCCTCTTCCCCATCTCTTTTTGCTCTCATGAAAAGTATAGTATGTATGGATGGGGTCTGTAAAATATATATTCTTTTTCGAGGACATTCAGTATGGATTTTAGCTACGCAATTTTGAAATCCTTGGGTAGGTTGAGTTGTTTTAATTTTTAAATAAGGGGTATAATTCTTATGGAAGAGATTAAAGGAGTCTGAGGAAAATGCCTAATTTGGACCTGCATAAATATGAAAAAATTATGGAAATACGCAATATGAAGCTGGGAGACATAGATGAAATAATTGCTTTGCAATCGAGTTGCTTTCCTGGAATGGTGCCTTGGAAACGAAATCAGCTTGAGAGCCACCTGGCAATTTTTCCGGAAGGTCAATTCGTAGCTGAATATGATGGAAAAGTGATTGGCTCATGTTCCAGCCTCATTATTAATTTTGACGAATATGATGATCGCCATACATGGGACGATGTAACGGATAATGGATACATTACGAATCATAATCCGGACGGTTATAATTTATATGGCATCGAGGTCATGGTCCATCCTAAATTCCGCAGGATGAAAATCGGTCAAAGACTATATGATTCAAGGAAAGAACTTGTTGCCCAATTGAATTTGAAAAGTATCATTATCGGCGGCAGGATTCCCAATTACCATAAACATGCGGAGGAACTATTACCTAGGGAATATGTGAAAGAAGTGCAATTGCATAAAATATATGACCCGGTACTTTCGTTCCAGCTTTTAAATGGCTTCACGCTCATGAGAATCAATCCGAATTACTTGCCGGATGATTTGCAATCCAATAAGTATGCTACGCTCATGGAGTGGAATAACGTCGATTATCAGGCGAAAACAAAACGTTATTATAAAACATCTGAACCTGTAAGAATCTGCGTCGTGCAATACATGCTGCGTAAAATCGATTCATTCGAAGACTTCGCGAACCAAGTCGAGTATTTCACCGACGTGGCTTCGGATGCCAATGCCGATTTCGCCGTATTCCCGGAATTGTTCACGACCCAGCTGATGTCTTTCTTAAATGAAAGATCACCAAGCTTGGCTGTTAGGAAACTGTCCGATTTCACGGAGCAATACATTGAATTGTTCACCACTTTAGCAGTAAGGTATAACATCAATATCATCGGTGGTTCCCATTTCGTTAAAGAAGACGATGACAATATCTATAACATCGCTTATTTATTCCGTCGCGACGGGACGATTGAAAAACAATATAAGATTCATATCACACCGAATGAAAGAAAATGGTGGGGAATCAACGCAGGTGATCGCGTTCGTGTTTTTGATACGGACTGTGGGAAGATCGCCATACAAATTTGTTATGATATTGAGTTTCCGGAACTCGCCCGGATTGCAACCGACATGGGGGCCAAAATCATATTCACTCCATTTTGTACAGAAGATCGGCAAGGCTACTTGCGCGTTCGTTATTGTGCCCAGGCCCGTGCAGTGGAAAATCAAATTTATACGGTCATTTCCGGAACTGTCGGGAATCTGCCGCAAACGGAAAATATGGATATCCAATATGCTCAATCAGGGATTTTTGCCCCATCCGATTTCGAATTTGCGCGTGACGGCATAGTAGGGGAAACGAGCCCGAACCTTGAGATGGTTCTGATTGGCGATGTTGATTTGGAAATCTTACGACGAGAAAGACAGTCCGGTACAGTAAGGCAATTGAAAGATCGACGCCACGATATTTATAAGCTGCATTATCAAAAAGGCGGAAAATAAAGAGATAGAGAGCTCGTGATGAGAAGCAATGCTTAATGCTGTCCTTTTCATTATGAGCTCTTACTTCATTTATTGGAAAAAATGTGATAATTTTGTATAGGTAGATACATAACGACTAAAATAAGGCATTTGGGAGGAGATAATGGAGATGGAATGGAAATCTTTATACACCACATGGGCAGGGTACCAGAATTTAAATGAGGAATTACGTGTCCTCCTCGAGGAGATGCAGCAGGATGAAGCAAAACTCGAAGATGCCTTTTATAAGAATTTAGAATTTGGTACAGGCGGTATGCGTGGGGAAATCGGAGCGGGAACGAACCGGATGAATCTTTATACAGTAAGGAAAGCCACGGTTGGTTTGGCCCAATATATCTCATCGTATGGGGAAGAGGCAAAGGGAAGAGGGGCTGTGATTGCTTATGATTCGAGACATAAGTCACCGGAATTTGCACTCGAAGCAGCTAAAACCTTAGCAACATTCGGGGTGAAGGCTTATTTATTCGATGAATTGCGGCCTACTCCCGAATTATCATTTGCCGTTCGCGAACTGAATGCATTTGCTGGAATCGTCATCACGGCAAGCCACAATCCGCCTGAATATAATGGTTACAAGGTTTATGGACCTGATGGGGCACAATTGCCACCTGAGGCTGCGGATCAAGTGATCGGCTACGTGAATGCCATTGAAAGTGAGCTTGAAATTCAGGTTGAAGAAGCAGAAAGTCTTATAGGGAAGGGCCTCATTGAAATGATTGGCGAGGAATTAGATGCAGCGTATAATCAAGAGTTGCTTACAGTTCCCGAGAATCCACAGCTTGCAGAGGAAATAGATGTGTCAATCGTTTTTACGCCACTTCATGGCACGGCAAATAAATCAGTAAGACGGGCACTGCAAAGTTTAGGTTACCAAAACCTGCATATCGTTAAGGAGCAGGAGATGCCAGATCCAGATTTTTCAACAGTCAAGTCTCCGAATCCTGAGGAACCAGCTGCATTTGAAATGGCGATCGAGCTTGGAAACAAAGTGGAAGCGGACTTATTGATTGCAACGGACCCAGATGCCGATCGGCTGGGGATAGCCGTGAAAAACGAGATGGGCCAATATGTTATCCTGACAGGAAATCAAACAGGTGCCCTATTCCTCGATTATTTACTGGCACAGAAAAGAGAAAAGGGGACAATTCCCCAAAATGGAGTCGTCTTAAAAACAATTGTCACCTCAGAAATCGGGCGGACGATTGCGGAATCCTATGGCTTGCAAACGGTGGATGTTCTGACCGGGTTTAAATTCATAGCCGAGAAAATAAATCAGTATAATGAAAGCGGAGAACACAGCTTTTTGTTTGGGTATGAAGAAAGCTACGGTTATCTAATTAAGGACTTTGCCCGTGATAAAGATGCCATTCAAGCGGCAGTGCTAGCTGTAGAGGTCTGTGCTTATTATAAAAAGCAGGGATTGACACTTTATGAAGGGTTATTGAATGTGTTTGAAAAATACGGATTTTACCTGGAAGGTTTGCGTTCATTGACGTTAAAGGGCAAAGAGGGAGCAAAACAGATTTCTGGTATATTGAATCAATTCCGTCAAAATCCGCCTGCTCAAATTGCCGGCACCCAGGTGGTTATTGAGGAAGATTATCTGAGCAGTATAAAGCGTTCATTACCTTCAAATGATGAAGAATCGATCGAGCTTCCGAAATCAAACGTATTGAAGTATTTCCTTGAAGACGGTACATGGGTATGCCTTCGTCCCTCAGGCACTGAACCGAAAATTAAATTCTATTTCGGTGTCCAAGGTAAATCAATGCCAGAAGCTGAGTCAAAGTTAGCTGAAGTCATGGATGATTTCATGGGTAAGATCGAAGCATTAGTTTAAATGTTTGAAAAGCTAAACGAAGGACTTTGGTCCTTCGTTTTTTTATTGTAAAGTCAATAAAAGTTGACGCCGACAAATTTTTAGTAGCAAGAATAATCAAAATTCAAGGAATTTCTGTTTCGGTTTTGGTATACTGTATTGGCGAGTGACCTCGGAAAACATCGGTTCATTATGTAGATAGAGTGAGCAGCAATATAGGAACAATGGGAGGGTTATTTTTATATGAAAAAATTAGTAATCATTAATGGTTCACCACGTAAACAGGGGCGTACAGGGATTGCATCACGCTACATTTCCAAGAAATACGGAGTGGAACTTATTGATTTAAGCAACAGTGAGATTCCTTTATATTCAGGTGAAGGTGAGCAATATCAATTGGAAGTGATTCAAGGTCTTCGTAAAAGCATCGAGGAAGCGGATGGCGTGATCCTTGCCACTCCGGAGTATCATGGTTCGATGAGCGGAGTTTTGAAAAATGCATTGGATTTTCTAAGCAGTGAACAATTCACGCATAAACCAGTCGCTTTATTGGCTGTTTCCGGAGGAGGAAAGGGCGGAATCAACGCCTTGAATTCCATGAGGACTGTAGGGCGTAGCCTTTATGCTAATGTGATTCCGAAACAATTGGTCCTTGATCCGCATTGCTTCGATTATGAAAATGATGGTTTATTTGAAGAGTCTGCTGAACTTGTAGAGGGTTTAATTGAAGAACTTAAAATATATGCAACTGCATATGCGACAATAAAAAAATAATGAAATGGGGGTCAGGTATTAAAAAACCTGACCCTTCCTTATTTCTAGGGTTCCACCAGCCACAGTTAAATCCCCGTAAATCAATCTTCTTGTATAAATTCCCCCATTTTGCAAAAACTATAGTTAGTTTTAGCTTGGGAGTTCATTTAAATAATCGCTTGTTTTTTCTGCTGCATGATCCAGATAACGTAGAAGTGCATACAGCTGGGATTGAACGATTTGGTAATCATGCTCAAACCGGTATGCGTGCAAAAAATGTTCAATTTTTTTCGAAAGAATGTGATCTTTCGTTCGAACCATTAATACTAACAAGCTGTCCCAATCAGAACGGTGTGTGTGAAACAATGCTTGATCATAATCCGCAATCCTCATGTAGTTCTCCCCCTTAATAAGGAGCTATTTGTATTTTGTTCAGATCGGACTGAATATTTCCTTACAATATGTGGTGATGTATTTGGACCGCGGTTGTTGCTTTTTACCTGAATAAAAATAAAAGGTGAGTACATGAGAAAATTAATGCTAATTGGAATATTCATCTTCCTTTTGTTTCCCGAAACCACATTTGCAGAAGAAGTGTATTCCCCTGAACGAATGGAAGCGGATCTGCAGGGAATCCAGAACCAATATGAATTGGACGTACAAATAATCGGGCAAACTGAAGAAGGAAAAAATATAAAGGCAGTGAAGTTAGGAGAAGGGAAAAGGTCGATATTGCTTGTAGGCTCGCATCATGGTAGGGAATGGCTCAGCTCCAAACTGTTAATGAGCATGCTCGAGGAATATGCAGGAGCTTATCGGGCGGGTAAGTCGGTAGGAGGGTATTCTTCGGCATTAATGGATGAAGTCAGCATCTGGTTTATCCCGATGCTGAATCCAGATGGCGTCAGCATCCAGCAAGGAGATTTATCAAACTTGAGCTTTATTGAAAAGGCAGCCGTCTGGAAAATGAACCGATATAGTAAGAATTGGTCGCGTTGGAAGGCCAACGCCAAAGGCATTGATTTAAATAGGCAGTATCCGGCTGGATGGAAAGAAGTCATGAGTGATGAAACAAAACCAACTTATCAATTTTATAAGGGTGAACACCCCCTTGAGGCTGCGGAGGTTAAAGCGCTTGCTGATTTTACGAGGAAAATCGATCCCCTTATTGCGGTTTCCTACCATACGTCCGGAAGGGAAATCTTTTGGCATTATCAAAATAAACGTGAAAATATGGCAAGGGATTATGGCATTGCCAAAAAAACAGCGGAAATGACTGGGTATGAATTGACCTTTCCGGAAAAAGAAGCAGTGGGCAGTGGATTTACGGATTGGTTCATTACTGAATTCGGGCGCCCAGGAATGACAATCGAACTCAGTTATTTAGTGGATGAAACCAATCCTCCAATGACTGTATTTCCTGAAGAATGGAAAAGGAATCATTTTGTTGGGATCATGCTTGTAAATGAAGCGAACCTGCTGCATAACAATTGAACAATTTTACATAATAATAAATAAGAGGACAGTATAAGGAGGGAAAGATATTGAAAAAAGTCATCATGATGCTAATGGGTATTTTTTTGATAATACAAGCAGGGTCCATTTCTGCACAGGCCCAAAAACCTGATTATGAAAAATACGGAAAAATTGCGATTGCCGTCGTCCAAGCAGATTATCCCGAAGTTGAGATTAGCGATTATGAATATAATGGTAGAAAAACTATAGCGAAGAATTTTGTCCAAGACGATTTCAGATTTTTGGTCAAGGAAAAAGGAAAGGAGTTCAATGTCATCGTGACCGTTCAACATGATTTGACAAATGAAAAATTACTTAATTTAAAGGTCACAGAGCAAAAAGGAAAGTGAGTTCACAAACGGAAATTATAGGTATGTATCTAACCGAACATCTTCAGCTCAAGAAGATGTTTTTTCATTCTTAATGTGAATGGCAAATGAATAATGGCTGCCACTGGAAAAAATGTTATGAGATCAACACACTTATGCCCCTACCATGAAGTTTTCATTGCATTTATGAGCTGCTAACAAGTATAGTTAGTATCAGATTGAAACAATATAGCTAGATTTTAGGGGTAGTATATAATGAGAAAGTTTAAGAAAGTTTATGTGGAAATTACAAATATATGTAACTTGAAGTGCAATTTTTGTCCGAGCTCCAGCTTGCAAAGGACCCTGAAATTCATGGATCCTGAAGGGTTTACGCATGTTATCGAGAAAATCAAACCACACACCGATCATATTTACTTTCATCTGATGGGTGAACCATTTTTAAATAAAAATTTGGGTACATTCCTGGATATCAGTGCTGAAAATGACCTGAAAGTGAATATTACAACGAACGGTACTTTGATTCAAAAGGTCAAAGACAAGCTGCTTTCCAAAAAAGCCCTTCGGCAGGTGAATATTTCCCTTCATAGCTTTGAGGCAAATGATACGGGCAATAGTCTTGACTCTTATGTCAGTAATATTGCCGATTTCATTAATGAGGCTAATGAAATAAGTGAAGTGATTTGCGCCATTCGTTTATGGAATATGGATACAGATGAACTGAAAGCGAGTAATGGCCTGAACGACGATATTCTCAGTATGTTGGAGGAGAAGCTTTCTTTGGATATCCGCTTAAGTGAAGCTCTTCAACAAAAGAATAATATCAAGTTGAAGGACAGGGTTTATATTAACATGGCTGAAAAATTCGAGTGGCCGGAATTGGACCGTGACATTATCGATGAAAATATATTCTGTTATGCTCTGAGAGATCAGTTGGGCATCTTGGTGGATGGAACGGTTGTACCTTGCTGTTTGGATAGTGAAGGGAAAATTCCACTTGGGAATATATTTGAATCGTCACTTGAAGAAATTTTAAATGGTGAACGGGCTAAAAACATGTATGATGGCTTCTCAAGAAGATGTGCAGTTGAAGAGCTATGTAAACGGTGTGGCTATGCAAAGCGTCATAAAAAATAAAGAGTAAGGAAAACCACGGAGTTCATCTTCGTGGTTTTTTTGTTAGGAGAAATTGACCCCTTTTTTATTAAAAATTCTGAATATTATTGTTTTATTAAAGAACCCGTGATAAAATACGTTCTATTATTAAAGAAGTTAATACTTCATATTGGCATATAAAAAGTTTAGGATTCATACTTTGTTTTGAGGGGATGTTTTATGGATTTACAGCTAAAAGTTAAAGAGGTATTCCCTGATTTATCGACTGGTCAAAAAAAGGTAGCGAAATATTTGTTAGTACATTCACATACATTCGCAGTCACTTCAGCTGAAAAGCTAGGGAAGGATATTGGCGTCAGTGAAACGACTATCATCCGTTTTTGTTATTCGTTGGGGTTAAGTGGATTTGCGGAACTTCAAAAACTTATTCGTAATCAGTTGATATTCGAGAGCAGCAGTTTGAATGAGTATCATTCATCTAAACTGGAAGCTGCCAATCAGCCAAACTTCATGGCCCAAGTGATGGGGCAGGATATTCTTAGCATCGAAAAGACAATGAAAAATTTATCAAATGATGATTTCTCCAAAACAGTTGATAAATTGGCGGCAGCCGACTATATCTTGATTTCCGGACACCGTTTATCATTTTCGGCAGCGCATTGGTTAACGTATACACTTAGGCTTGTTAGGGAAGATGTCCATTTATATAGACCGGACACAGATGATATTTTTTCACAACTGAACAAAATGACTGAAAATTCCGTTTTTGTCGCCATTTCATTTCATCGGTATGTGAAAGAGACGGTAAAAATCACGGAAATGGCCAAACAAGCGGGTTCATTTGTAATCGGCATTACTGATTCTGAACTTGCACCGATTGCTGACTTCAGTGACATGTTATTGCCCATATCCACGCCGAGGACCTCCACTATCGATACGGCACCTGTTTTATTCTCATTGTTAAATAGTTTGGTAGCAGGTGTTTCGATTAAAGATGAACAGCGTTTCAAAGAAAGAAAAGCTAGATATGATGCGTTCAATCAAGATGATTATTTCTTTTAATTAACACGTACATGAATTCAGTAATCAAGCCGATAAAACTGGGATATTAGGGGGAACAGAAATGGATATAAAACAATCAATCGATAAATTAAGGCCGCGGATCATCGATATATTCGACCATTTACACGCTCATCCTGAAACGAGTTGGAATGAGGTGAATACGACAGCTTTCATTTCTAATATTTTAAGAGAAAATCATTGCACGGTAGAAACATTCCAAGATTGTACCGGAGTGATTGGAGAAATGGGAAATGGGATTTTCACAGTCGGATTACGATCCGATATCGATGCACTTTGGCAGGAGGTGCATGGAACGTTTCAGGCTAATCATTCCTGTGGGCACGACGGGCATATGACCTTGGCACTTGGAGTATTCCTAGTTTTGAAGGAAATGGACTTTCGGCCGGGAGGTAAGCTGAAATTCATTTTTCAGCCAGCTGAAGAAAAAGGTACGGGCGCCTTGAAGATGATTGAAGAAAAAGTTTTGGATGATGTCGACTTCCTTTATGGAGTGCATTTAAGGCCAGTGGAGGAAGTGAAGGATGGGCAGGCGTCACCTGCCATTGTCCACGGAGCCGCACAGTTCATTAAAGGAGAAATAGTCGGGACGGATGCACATGGGGCAAGGCCGCATCAAGGGCAAAATGCAATCGAAGTAGGAGCGGCCTTCGTCACTATGTTAAATAGTATCCATCTCAATCCATCCATCCCTTATTCAGCAAAAATGACCCAGTTTTTCGCTGGAGGCGAAAGTTCCAATATCATTCCTGGAAAAGCAACATTCTCACTGGATTTAAGGGCTCAAGATAATGAAGTGATGAAAGAGCTCACCAAAAAGGTGGAAAAAGTTGCAGAATCTTTGGCGTTTGTCCATGGAGTTGAAATAAAACTCGAGCCGGCAGCAAATGTTGCCGCAGCTATCGTAAATGAACAAGCCCAGGAAATAATGGCTGAAGCGATTGCCGATACACTCGGGAAAGAAAATTTGGTAGCGCCTGTCATAACAACCGGAGGAGAAGATTTTCATTTTTATACGTTGAAAAGGCCTGAAGTCAAAGCGACGATGCTTGGGTTAGGCTGTGATCTCACACCAGGTCTCCATCATCCGGACATGACGTTCAACAAAGATGCTTTGTTTTCCGGAATAGAAATCCTGACGAAAGCCATCATTCTTACTTTTGATAAGTATGGAGAGGAGGGACACCTACATGACTGATGAATTAATCATAAAATCGCTATCAACACTAGAGGATTTACAAGAAGTGCAGCGACTTGAAATCCTTGTATGGGGCATGGATTGCGTACCTACCCATCAGACGATTACAGCAGTCAAAAACGGCGGCCTTGTTTTAGGTGGTTATATCAATGACCAGTTAGTTGGATTTCAATACAGTTTCCCGGGATTTAAGGATGGAAGGGTGTTTCTTTGTTCACATATGCTAGCCATCCATCCTGCCCATCAAAAGAAGGGCTACGGTAGATTACTTAAATTGGCACAAAGAGAAGAAGCACTCAAAAAAGGCTACGATTTAATTAAATGGACATATGATCCATTGGAAAGTGTGAACGCAAACTTGAATATCGGCAAGCTAAAAGCGGTTTGCTCTACATATATGGAAGATTGTTATGGGAATATGAAAGATACCCTCAATGAAGGATTATCCACTGATCGGTTCGTAGTGGAATGGAATATAAGGCAGGTAGGAAAGGAAGAGACATCACTTCCCGAAAATTCCACACACATCGTAACCACAGAAATGAATGACCAAGGCTTTCCTTATATCAAGGATTATCATTTGGAAACCAATGCAGATGTGGTCGCTATCCCCATCCCGACAGATATTCAGAAAATCAAAAAAGGTGATCTCCGCCTTGCGAATGATTGGCGGTCAAAAACGGGTGAATTATTCAAAACGCTTTTTGCTAACGGATATGTTGTAGTTGGAATAGAACGGGAACAAGGTGAGCACATTCAAAACTACTTATTAAAAAAACAAGATTGAGAGGGAAGTAGAAATGAAAATAAAAGAAGTGCGTTTACGTCATTTGAACATGGATCTGATTGCTCCATTTACAACAAGCTTTGGAACGTTTATAGATAAGGAATTCATTCTGGTGGAAGTGAAAAATGAGGAGGGGCTTTCTGGTTGGGCTGAATCAGTGGCTTTTTCAGCGCCTTGGTATAACGAAGAAACAATAAAAACAAATTGGACCATGCTTGAAGATTTCTTGATTCCGCTTGTATTGGATAAAGATATAGATCATCCTCGTGAAGTATCGGATATGTTTTCGCATATTCGCAAAAATAATATGGCTAAATCGGCAATCGAGGGAGCTATTTGGGATTTATACGCAAAAGAAAAGAATATCCCATTAAGTATGGCACTAGGTGGAGAACTCGAAAAAATCGATGTTGGAATCAGTATCGGCATTCAAAAAACGGTACCTGAATTACTGAAGAAAATAGAAGATGGATTGAATGATGGTTATAAAAGAATCAAAATAAAAATTCAACCAGGTTGGGATGTTGATGTAATCAAGGAAGTACGCAATCGTTATCCGGATATCCCGATCATGGCAGATGCAAACTCCGCCTACCGCCTGAAAGACATCGAATTACTGAAGCAGCTTGATCAATTTGATTTAATGATGATCGAGCAGCCCTTGTCGTCGGATGACATAGTCGATCATGCGGCATTACAGGCGGAAATCAAAACCCCGATTTGCTTGGATGAAAGTATACATTCGGTGGAGGATGCAAGAAAAGCCCTTGAATTGGGAAGCTGTAAAATCATTAATATCAAGATTGGCAGGGTAGGCGGTTTAACGGAAGCGAAGAAAATACATGATTTATGTAAAGAACGAAAAGTTCCGGTTTGGTGTGGGGGCATGTTGGAATCAGGTGTCGGGCGTGCTCATAATATCGCCTTGACAACTCTGGATAATTTCACGATGCCTGGAGATACCGCAGCATCTGCGAATTATTGGCATAAAGACATCATTCAGCCGGAGGTTACCGTTATAGATGGGGTCATAACCGTTCCAAAGTCTGCAGGCATTGGCTTTGAAGTTGATCCCGCTGCTGTCGATGAATTCACTTCCTTTAGTAAAAGGTATACCAAATAATAAAAAGCAAGAATCTGAAGAATAGCACTCCCCAGCTTCAAGAGCGATTTGCTCGCTAAAATTACTGAAGCTGGGAAGCTTTAAAGAAAAGAGTAATGAACGGCCAGGTACTTCGTTTAATATAAATTGTCAGAATAATCATTCAATTAAGAGGGGATCCATATGAAAAACAGTGTAAATCTTGCAGGTGCATATATTGGAATCATCATTGGGGCAGGTTTCGCCTCAGGACAGGAAGTATTACAATTCTTTACGAGCTTCGGAATCTATAGTGTATTGGGAATTGTGGTGGCGACTGCTTTATTCTCGTTTTTAGGGATGCAAGTTACACAACTGGGAAGCTCTCTCCAAACCCGCTCCCATAAAAGCATCATCGATCATATTTGTGGCCGTTACATAGGCAGGGTAGTCGATATTATCATTACTTTTTTCTTGTTTGGCGTTACAGTCATCATGATTGCTGGTTCTGGAACGATTTTTGAAGAACAATTCGGCATTCCAAGTATAGTCGGTGCAATCGTCATGACTGTCCTTACGATTGGTACGCTCTTACTAAATGTTAATAAAATCATGTCCATCATTAGTGCAGTCACACCGTTTTTATTTGTTATCATGATTATTATTTCAGGCTATTCATTCTTCACATCCGATCTCAGTTTTAAAGAAATCATTTCTTCTTCAAGTAAAGGAACGGCAGCAACCGGAAATTGGTTGATGGGTTCATTATTGTATGTTTCATATAATATGACTGCCGGAATCGCGATGCTGGCCGTAATGGGAGGGATCTTTAAGAATAAGAAAGAGGCTGGAATGGGAGGCATCCTTGGAGGTATCGGATTGGGGATATTGTTACTCTTGATCAATATGGGAATGATGTCGGACTTGAAGGGCATAGAAGGGTCGGGTATGCCTACCCTTTATTTAGCAAATCAGATTTCACCATGGTTGGGATATATCCTGTCAATCGTCCTTTTAGGAATGATCTATAACACCTCAGTTGGAATGCTGTATGCATTCACAGCAAGGTTGGTGCCTGCCGATACGAAACGATTTAAAATTTCTGTGGTTTTGGTAGGAATCCTCGCTTTCCTTGCAAGTTTCGTTGGTTTCATTAAATTGGTCGGAACGGTATACCCAGTTACAGGTTATTTAGGTTTTGTAATCATTGCAGCGCTTATCATTTCCTGGATCCGTTCGAAAGCGAACAAAGGGGCAGTGAATGTGGAATTAGTAAAAAATTAAAGAGTGAAGGGAAAATAAAGGGTGAACGGCATCGATCAATTATAACTGACATCTTCTTCATGGGTATGTTTTTTTCTGTTATCGAGGAACCTTTACACATGATCACGGCATTTTTCCGCCTTTTTTTCATACATTAGTTTAAAGGCGGAAGACAAGGGGGATATCGGATGAATGGAGCGGAGCAAAAGGCTCTGGAATATGCCATTAGTGAAATAACAGAAATAGCAACGGGGTTCGGGTTGGATTTTTACCCGATGCGCTATGAAATTTGCCCTTCAGAAATCATTTATACATTTGGTGCCTATGGGATGCCGACCCGTTTTTCACATTGGAGCTTTGGGAAGCAGTTTCATAAAATGAAGCTACAGTATGACTTTGGATTAAGTAAGATCTATGAACTGGTCATTAACTCTAATCCTTGTTACGCTTTTCTGCTGGACTCCAATTCACTTGTACAAAATAAATTGATCGTTGCCCATGTTTTGGCACATTGTGATTTCTTTAAGAATAATGTACGTTTCAATAATACGAAGAGGGATATGGTTGAAAGTATGTCGGCCACGGCAGAAAGAATCCGTGAATATGAAATCCTGCATGGCAAAAAGGAAGTAGAAACTTTCCTCGATGCACTTTTAGCCATTGAAGAACATATCGATCCGTCGTTGATGAGACCTAAGCTTGCCTGGACGATGGAAGATGAGGAAGAGGAAGAGGAAATAAAGCCGATAGCCACACAATACGATGATTTATGGAATCTGGATAATAAGGATAAACCGAAGAATTCCACGATTAAGAAAAGAAAAAAATTCCCGCCGAGGCCAGAAAAGGATATTATGCTTTTCATTGAACAGTACAGCAGGGATTTAGCCGATTGGCAGCGGGATATCATGACGATGATCAGGGAAGAGATGCTGTATTTCTGGCCACAGCTCGAAACGAAAATCATGAACGAAGGCTGGGCATCATACTGGCATCAGCGCATAATCCGTGAATTGGATTTGTCCTCAGGGGAAGCCATTGAATTCGCAAAACTTAACGCGGGTGTCGTTCAGCCATCACGGACCAGCATCAACCCTTATTATCTTGGATTGAAAGTGCTTGAAGATATTGAAGAACGCTATGATAATCCTACCGAAGAAATGATCAGGCTGGGCGTTAAGCCTGGAACTGGCAGGGAAAAGATGTTCGAAGTAAGAGAAATCGAATCCGATATTTCCTTTCTCCGCAATTATTTGACGAAGGACCTGGTCATGCGGGAGGATATGTATTTATTCCAAAAGCAGGGCAAGGATTATAAAATCGTCGATAAGGCATGGGAACATGTGCGTGATCAACTCGTCAGTATGAGGGTTAATGGCGGGTTCCCTTACATCACAGTAAATGATGGCGACTACATGCGCAATGGGGAACTTTATTTGAAACATTGGTATGAAGATATTGAGCTGGACCTGAAATATCTCGAAAAAGTCATGCCATATATCCATCAGCTTTGGGGACGCTCCGTGCATATGGAATCAGTCATGGAAGGAAAAGAAGTCCTGTTTTCCTATGATGGAAAAGGTATTCACCGTAAGTATTTATAAGAAAAAAACTGCTGAGAAATCGGCAGTTTTTTTGTTTCGTATGTTCCCAGAATATGAACGATACTTGTAATTTGCTAGTACTATAAGGCACCCCGAAAAGAATTTCTGCGTTGTTGGCATGAAAAGTTATGGAGGAGCACCTACTTTCTTATTGGCGACTGGCCCCTGAAACAGGAGAGTGCAGTGTGAGTCTCGCTTCTAGTTCCTACGGTTCTGATATTCCTGGAACTGAAACAAAGGATGATTCTTGCTGCGAATAGTAGAATGACAACAATGTCAATTTTTTTTAGACCTTAAACATGTATAACCCTGTCCTAAAATTAGGACAGGGTTAACATAAAGTTGTTTAATTGTTGATAAAAACACTTCACCGAACTTAAAACTTACCAATAAAGTGGTTTAGAACTAGGTTACTTCGTCATAAAGTTAATTCTGCAATATCTGAATAAGGTTGCCGCATGTATCGTCGAAGACAGCTATTGTGACTTCGCCCATTTTTGTCGGCTCCATAGTAAACTTCACGCCGCGATCCAATAATCGTTTGTACTCTTTATGAATATCTGCAACGCCAAACATTGTTGCTGGGATGCCTTCGGCAAATATCTTCTTTTGATACTCCTTTGCGGCAGGATGCTCGTTCGGTTCGAGTAAAAGCTCGGTACCGTCATGATCATCGGAAGAAACAAGCGTAATCCACCTGAATTTTCCCATGGGAACGTCATGCTTTTTTACAAATCCCAGCTTTTCTGAATAAAATTCCAGTGCCTTGTCTTGGTCTTGTACGAATATGCTGGTAACAATGATTTTCATACTTTTTTTGCCTCCTTTGATATTTGTGACGCATGGTGCGGTGCTAACAATCTGGCTGTAAGCAAAACAGCCCACACATTCGTCAGAAGTCCTGTTCCGGTTTTATAATTTACTCTATCCATCCTTTTAGCAAATTTTTAAGTGGTTCGTTGTTGAAAATAACTACTCGATATTTTCCCTTTTTTTTTGATTTTACGAGCCCTGCATCTTCCAGTACAGAAAGATGTTTAGCTATCGCTTGTCGCGAAATGGAAACGTCGTGCTTCATAATGAGACGTACCGTAAGTTCATACAACGTCAGCTCATTGCGTTCGGATAGTTCGTCTAATATAAGCCGCCGAGTCGAGTCGCTAAGTGCTTTGAATATAGTATCTTTGTCCCAATTCATATATCGAGTATAAGCAACTATAAGGTTGCTTGTCAAGGATAAGCAACTGTATGGTTGCGTGATAGAGGAACCGTATCATGCAATCTTAACAAGTTAAAGTCACATAATTATAGTGTGAACCATTATAGAAATATAAATTGTATTTCAACAAAAAAGTGCATGGTTCGCTGGCACGAGTTGATCTACAGTAATCATTGCAAGTTGATCTCGCTGAATAGAATTATGTTTAGGAAGCATCCTTATCACCTCAAGTTTAATACTTCTTTTTTATAAAAAAGACTGTAGACAACCTCGTTATTCATCGAGTTTATCTACAGACTGTTCTTTTGATTATATTTCAAGATGTAGGATGAAATCGCTTTTGGAAAGGCTTTGTTAATACACTTCAGACCTTCATGAGGGAAGGTTTAGTTGCCATGATATTCCAAACTTATCATTTATCCAACCAAACCTCTGACTAAAACCATACTCACCAATTGGCATAAGTGCTTGTCCACCCTCGATAAGTTTCTGATAAAGGTCGTTAATTTCTTCTTCAGTATCACAAGTAACAAAAATTGAAAATGAAGGGGTAAAGGAAAACTGATGCTTCACATTACTGTCAATGCACATAAATTCTTGCCCTTTTAAGGAAAAAGTAGCCTGCATTACAGTTCCCTCGTCTCCATTTTCATTAGCTCCATAGCGAACAATACTTGTAATTTCTGAATCGTCAATGATGGATATGTAATGATTCATCGCTTCTTCTGCATGACCATCTTGAAACATTAAGAAGGGTGTAACTTTTTCCATTAAAAATCATCTCCTTTAGTCATTTAATTAAAGCCTTCAGAAATCAATATAATGAATATACGTAAGGTGACTTTAACTTAATAATGACATTACCTAAAAAAAAAATTCAATACAAGTCAAACTTTTTCTTCAAGCTAAGCTGCCACAATCGTTCATCGAGAAATTAATAATACCCTTTAATGGATAATTTGTAAAAAATCCACATGCTAGTTTTTTAGCAGACTAAAATGTAAAATTGTTTGTTGAATAGTTAATGGTTGATTAAATAAGAATATGCTTATACAATGATATCAATTAAGTACATAAGCATATGGTTATGTGTTAGATTAGGTGAGGAGGGGATAAAGTGCAAACGAATGAATCGTTGGATATAGAAGCTACCGCAAATGTTCTTAAACTTTTAGGTGATAAAACACGTTTGACGATGGTGAAAATTATGTCTGAACATGAATGTTGTGTCTGTGAATTTGTAGATCTTTTTGATATGAGCCAACCTGCTATTAGCCAACATTTACGAAAGTTGAAAGATAGCGGAATTGTGAATGAAGCGAGAAGGGGACAATGGATATTTTACTCGCTAAACCAAACATCCTCGTATTACTCATTTATTCAAACGGTTATCAAGGATTTGCCAAGTCAAGCATTTAAAGTAGAAGAATTAACTGCACAAGGAAAACGAATTTGTTGTGACTAACGAGGAGGAGAACATCAGTGGGTTTAGTTATATTAGCTAGTATCATCTTTTTGCTGACGTTGACACTCGTCATCTGGCAACCTAAGGGATTGTCAATCGGCTGGTCAGCATGCGGGGGTGCGGTACTAGCCTTACTCGTTGGAGTTGTTGACTTCAACGATGTAATTACCGTTACGGGTATCGTATGGAACGCGACGTTGGCGTTCATTGCTATTATCATTATTTCTTTGATTTTAGATGAAATTGGTTTCTTTGAATGGGCAGCTCTACATATGGCGAGAGCCGCCAAAGGAAATGGAGTAAGAATGTTTGTGTATGTGAGCATTCTCGGAGCCCTAGTCGCTGCGTTCTTCGCAAATGACGGAGCCGCTCTCATCTTAACTCCGATTGTATTGGCGATGGTTCGAAACTTGAAGTTGGAAGAGAGAATGATCTTCCCATTTATCATCGCGAGTGGGTTTATTGCGGACACTACATCCTTACCGCTTGTCGTAAGTAATCTGGTCAACATTGTTTCTGCTGACTTTTTTGATATCGGGTTTATTGAGTTCGCAACTAGAATGATCGTTCCCAACCTGTTTTCATTAGCATCTAGCATCTTGGTTTTATATTTGTACTTCAGAAAGAGCATTCCGAAGAATTATGATATGGCTCAATTGAAGAAGCCAGTCGATGCCATTCGTGATCTAAAAATGTTTCGCCTGTCTGGGATTGTTTTAGGCGTTCTGTTGGTAGGCTATTTTATCAGTGAATTTTTCAACATTCCTGTATCCATCATTGCAGGTGTTATCGCCATTTTCTTCTTGTTTATGGCAAGACGAAGTCCAGCTGTTAATACCAAGACCGTTGTAAAAGGCGCACCATGGGCTATTGTGTTCTTCTCAATTGGAATGTATGTCGTGGTGTATGGATTGAGAAACGTTGGATTGACGAACATTTTAGCTGACCTTATCCAAGTGACGGCTGATCAAGGATTATTCGCTGCTACTGTCGGGATGGGATTCATCGCAGCTATTCACTCATCGCTTATGAATAACATGCCGACTGTCATGATTGACGCTCTTGCCATTGCCGATACGAATACAACGGGCGCGATTAGGGAAGCACTTATTTATGCCAATGTCATCGGTTCGGACTTGGGACCGAAAATTACACCGATTGGTTCTTTGGCTACCTTATTGTGGTTGCATGTCCTTTCATTAAAAGGCGTGAAAATCTCATGGGGAACCTACTTTAAAACGGGAATCATCTTAACCATCCCAACATTGTTCATCACATTAGTTGGCTTATATATATGGTTGCTCATTATTCACTAAACACATCATTTTACTCATAAAGGAGAGAAACAACATGGCTAAAAAAACACTTTACTTCTTATGTACAGGTAACTCTTGCAGAAGCCAAATGGCTGAGGCATGGGGCAAGAAATATCTAGGTGATGAATGGCAAGTACTTAGTGCAGGAATTGAAGCACATGGGTTAAATCCGAATGCTGTTAAAGCGATGAACGAGGTTGGACTGGATATTTCCAATCAAACTTCCGATATCATCGACCCTGACATTTTAAATAATGCTGATTTTGTTGTGACATTATGTGGCGATGCGGCCGACAAATGTCCAATGACGCCACCGCATGTGAGACGTGAACATTGGGGCTTTGATGACCCAGTAAAGGCGGACGGAACAGATGAAGAAAAATGGGCTACCTTCCAACGTGTTCGTAATCAAATCGGAGAAAGAATTGAACGTTTCTCTAAAACGGGTGTATAAATAAACTGGAAAAGCCGCAAGTGATCTCTCGGCGGGTTATTAATGCTGGCGACTACATAAGCAATTTGAGAGCAATATTTGAAACATAGGTATGAACATATTGAATTGGACCTGAAATATTTCGAATAAGACAAGGGGAAAAGAAGGACTGTTTCCTATGATGGAAAAGGGATTTACCGGAAGTATTTATAAGGAAAAAAACTGCTGAGAAATCGGCAGTTTTTTTTGTCCAGTCGAATCTCAATACTCAATTCTTCAACACTGATAAGGTAACTGGATTTCTCAGTGTCCAAGTAACTTATGTATCCTGTTCATTTTTTCTCTAAGGTGTAACAATTTTGTTTAGTTATGAGATCTAAAGAATTATTAGACAAGATGAGCCTATTAAAAGCTGGTAATCATGGAACACTTCCGCATATAAAAATGAAATTTTGGGTATCAAAAGAGAGAGGATTGGGTTGGACTGGTCCGTGGACTGGAGGAGTTGCTCATGGAAAAGATGAATCGAGGATTATGGACGGCGCTTTCGGCAATCGGCATTGCGCAGGGGCTGAAAATTTTAACGCACAAGAAAGTGACGGGAGAGTGGGACTTGAAGCAGGCCTTCACAACAGGAGGTATGCCTAGTTCGCATTCTGCTGGTGTCGCTGCACTGGCATCCTATGTGGCAGCGAACAAAGGCTGGAGGCATACGGAGACTTCGCTTGCGACTGTGTTTGGTGTGATTGTGATGTATGATGCACAGGGGATTCGGCGCCATACAGGCGAAATTGCTAAGCTTGTGAACGATCTTGAAGATAATATGGCGAAATTTTCTGGTGAGTTTCCAAGTTTTAAGTATGTGGAGCGTGAGAAAGAGCTGAAGGAATTGCTCGGACATCAGCCAGTGGAAGTGGGGGCTGGTGCGCTGCTTGGCGTTGTACTCGGGCTTGTTTCGGCAAAAATGGAGGATGGTAGAGCTTAGTGGCCATAATGAAAAAGCTGCCAAAATTGGCAGCTCTTTTTTACATTAAATCTTAATATCGACCTTAGCGTTTTTCTGAAGTTCTTCCACATGTTTCACAAGCTTTTCTTGTTTCTTTTGCTGCTCTATTTGTTCCTTGATTTGTGGCTTCATTTCTTCAAGTTTCTGTACTTTTTGCCCGCTTGTCTTGGCTTGCTCCGCAACCTGCTTATAATACTTTTCAATTTCTTCATCTGTTGCTGCATCCACTTTAATCTCATTTTCAACGTACTTTGTATATGGGATATTCTCGGCGATCTGAGTATTCAACATTTCGGCATTCAGACCTGCTTGTTTCATCGCTTCCTTGAATTTTTCCTCATTTTCATATTGGTCTTTGATTTTGGCAAGTTGCTTTTGAATTTCTGCCTTGGAGGCTGTGTATCCCTTTTTATCTGCAGCTTGAAGCAGTAATGTTTGCCCCACTAAAGAGTTGATCGTTTGATCTTTAATTTGTTTGGCACCTTCCTTGGTTGTTGGGTCTTGTCCAAATTGCTGCATCTGCATTTGTGTCGTGGACAACACGCTATTATAGTCCGCACCTGAAATTTTCTCGTCATTGACGATGGCTACCGTTTCCTTTTCATCTACCTTTTGCTTATCTAGTTTTTTCTGCATTTCTTCCATCTTTTTTTGCTGTTCTTCAGTTGCTTTAGCCGTTTCTTTGCTTTGCTGATCCTCAGTTGTTTTTGCATCCTTCTCGTCATTTTTTTTATCAGCTTCATCGTTTGAACCACAAGCTGTTAGAACAACTGCCAATAATCCAATAATGATTGGGTAAAATAGTTTCTTCATTTTCAGTCTCCTTTCAATTCGTTACTAAAAAAATCATCTAATGCGCATTATAAAGGAAATTCCCGTAAAAACACAATATATTCATTCTTTTTTTCCAGAAAACAGGAAGATAGTATAGGAATTGTCACATTAAATAGGTGTAACCTTCCAGGAATTGAACCAATTTACCCTTTGTCATGCAATAAGCTGAAAAGAGATAGTCAGGACGACATACACGAACAAAAGGGAAAGCACTTCGCACCATCCAGAGCGGAGACTACCTTAGACTATTTATAGAGCAAAGATCAGAGAAATTTTTTAAAAATTAGTTGTAGTGCCTAATTAAGGAGTAGCATTGTATACTTGCTAAGCTTGAAACCAAAGTAACCATTTCCTGATGAAGAAATGAATCGATAAAAGCTACTGGGCTTGGTCCAAATTCCCCAAAGAATCAGGAGAAATCTAAAAAGGATTTTTGACTTTCATACATTCCTTCTTCTATTGTTTTCTTTACTTACCTTTCATATAACATTCATACTCCACTAATAATTCTATCTTAAGATGGAGAGAGAACTGAACTTTATAGGGTGATATTCAATACCATGTAAGTTTGTAATCATATATATCCAAATCCAATTTTTTTGTTTACTATAATGGTTTTTTAAATTGGAACTACATAGTTAATTTGCTCACCATCGTATCGATAGCTTGATCCCTATAAAACAGTTACTAGAAGAGAATGGGAGATTTTTAAATGAAGAATCAAGAACCACAAGAAGGGTTGGATAGACGGAATTTTATCAAGATAGGAGGCATGAGTACACTTGCCTTAACACTTGGATTCTCTGGACTTTCAGATGATTTATTTAGCACTGCAGCACTGGCAGAAGAAAAAGATGACATGGCTCTTCAATTTAATCGTAATGGAAAATTAAAAATCGTTCAATTTAATGATACACAAGATGATGAACGTATTGATCGTAGAACTTTACAGCTTATGGAGAAAGTGCTTGATACAGAAAAACCTGATTTTGTTGTGCTTAATGGAGACATTATTACGGGTGGATGCGATTCAACTATGGAGATGAAGCAAGCCATTAACAATGTTGCCTATCCTATGGAACAAAGAGGAATCAAGTGGGCCATTACTTTTGGAAATCATGATGAGGATTCTACCCCAAAGGGCGGACTTGATGAGGAAGACATTCAAAATCTATCTTTCTTATAAATACAATATGAACAAACCTACAGTCGAAGGTATTACCGGGACAGGTAACATGAATTTACTTATAAAGGATTCAAAAGGAAAAAAGGCAGCTTTCAACCTCTGGCTGCTTGATAGTGGAAGATATGCGCCAAAAACCATTGCGGGTCAAGACTTCCAAGGATATCCTACATGGGACTGGCTTCGTTTTAATCAGGTAAATTGGTATTATGAGACGTCTAAGAAGTTAGAGAAAAAATGGCGAAAAAAAATTCCTTCACTCGCTTTCATCCATATTCCTCTTTGGGAACACAGGTTTATGTGGTATGCGAGCGTAGACCAAAGAGCAGACTCCAATCATGAGGTAGCCCTTAAAAAGCATAATATAGTAGGAGAACGAAATGAAGAAGAGTGTATGGGACCAATCAACGGGGGGCTGTTTTCAGCGATGCTGGATAGAGGCGATGTCAAGGGCGTTTTTTGTGGTCATGATCATATAAACACGTATGTAGGTAATTATTACGGAATCCTGCTTGGTTATGCGGGCAGTACCGGGTTCGGTGCTTATGGTCTGCCGGGAGCTGAAAGGAACAGACTGCGCGGTGCCAGAGTATTTAATTTAGATGAAAATACAGCTGAGGTTCTAGTAGAAACGCACATGGTATTCGCAAAGGACTATGGGATCGACTTGACAGCTAATGATCAGAGTATGGATCCTGTGCCTCTAGAAAACAATAAGAAAGTAAAAATGTAAAGCAACATTATACTATTGTATACAATAAAGGATAGATAAAGCTGATTCTGCTTTTATCTATCCTTCTATATGTTTGACATGATTTATTCCTTCTTTGTTATCAAACTATTTCCTCATAACCTTATTACTGAACATATCAGGTAAACTTCATTTAATAGGGTCTCCTACTATTTCATTTCTTTATTTTTACCTCTTTTAAAGTAATAAAAGACTGCGATGATTAAAATCAATATGACTAGAATAGTCCTTATATCGTCTGAAGCCTGCAACACCTGTGTCACCGAGTACGCCTCGACAAGGAGGGCAGGCAGTTTACCGATGGATGTGGCGATGAAGAAAATCATCACGCCCGTCTTACTTAATGCTGCAGTAAGGTTAATCACGCCGGACGGTATGAAAGGTAGGAGCCTGAGCAATAGAATCATCCAAAAGGCCGGATATCCTTGTGACTTTTGGAGGCTCATGATCCAACGGTTCTTTGTGAACTTGGGTTTGAATGTTTGAAAGCCTTTGCGATATAACCAAAAGCTCACTACGGCTCCTGTAATTTCTCCTATGTAAGAAACGATCAATCCCTGTTCAAATCCAAACGCGGTGATATTGGCTGCCGTGATGAATACGCTTGGAATAAAACCAAGCACGCTAATCAATATATTCAATGCTATACTAACTGCAATGGAAAAGGGGCCACTGGATGCCAATGCCTCAGAAATGAAGTTCATATCAATCGACAGACCTCCATTTATATCCGATGCCCCAAACCGTTTTCAAATGTTGATCAACAGGAAAACCGGCATGACGTAATTTCTCTCTAATATTTCGAATATGGGAATCGATTGTCCGATCTTCCGTGTCTGTTTTAAATCCCCATATGGTCGAAAGCAAGTGATCTCTGGAGTACACTTGATCAGGGGATTTGATAAACAAGCACAACATGGAAAATTCTTTTGGTGTCAATGGGATGGCTCTAGATTGATAATGTGCTTCATAAGCAGATTCATTTAATTTTATCCCGTTAAAGATCATATGGTTCTCATGATGATTATGTACTCGTCGAGTCACAGCTTCGATTCGGGCAAGTAAAACCTCTTCATTAAATGGCTTTGTTACATAATCATCGGCGCCCTTTTTCAGCCCTTTTACCATTTCTTCCGCTGCATCCCGGGCGGTGAGCATGATTATGGGAATATTGGAAAACGCCCGGATCTCTTCGCACGTTTCCCACCCATCCATTTCAGGCATCATTACATCAAGAATGACTATGTCCGCATGATTCTGTTTTAAGAAATGTAAGGCTTCATGTCCGGACTTCTTCTTTATGCATGTATATCCGTGAGGGGTCAGGTATAGCTCTATAAGATCAATCATTCTCTGTTCATCATCAACCAGAACTGCTGTCTTCATTTTTTATCTCCTTAAATATGATAGTGAAGCACGTTCCTTGCTCCAACCTGCTTTTAACGGAAATGGCCCCTCCTTGAACCTCAACTAATTGCTTGACGATGGAAAGCCCCAATCCAAATCCACCGGTATCTCTAGCACGTGATTTCTCGACACGATAAAAACGATCAAAGATATGCGGGATGTCTTCACTTGGAATACCAACCCCTTGATCGATGATGGAGATGGAAATACGGCCAAGTGATCGAGTGACTTTGATGGTGGTGATTGTATATTCGTTCGAGTATTTTAGTGCATTATCCAGCAGGTTAAGGATGACTTGCTCAAATCGTGAAGGGTCTATCTCAATATATAAATGATCCTTACATTCCAGATTCAATTGTATTTTTTTATTTGAAAAGGCTGGTAACACTTTTTCATGAATGGATTCTAGGAATGAAGAGAGCTGGACGGTTTTTTTTGAAATGGTGAATGTATGTATATCCATTCTAGCCATATGGAATAGTTCGTCCAATAGTTTGTTTAATCGTTGTGATTCATCATGGATGATTTCTAAGTATCGTGATCTTTCAGCTGCATCCAAGTCTTTCCGACGAGCAATGTCCGAGTAGCCCTTGATATAGGTTAGTGGCGTGCGCAGTTCATGAGAGATACTTGCCAAAAATTCATTGCGTTCCTTCTTTAAATAATTCAATTCATTAGCCAAGCTTTGAATGGATTGAGCCAGTTCACCTAGTTCATCATGTGAATGTACAGGTACAGCTACAGAAAAGCTCCCTTGGCTTAGTTTGGTGGTCGCTTCCTTCATCGCAATAAGCGGTCTAGTCAAGGCTTTTGATAGAAAATAAATGGTGATAAGCATAAAGAAAAGGAGCAATACAGTTGCAAAGATAAAATGTTTATTCAATTGGGCAATTAGTTCTTCTACATCTCTAGTATTCTTGAACATATAGACATAGCCTTCATTTTCTTTATCACTTTTAAATGGTGTAACAGTAGCTATATACCGTTCATCCTTCCATCTTGATTGGATGATCAGTCCTTTTCGCGGTACTTGTGGGTGTTTCTTTGCTAAGATTTTTTTCATTGTCCCATTTACCTCTTCGGACGACATCAGAGTATTGCCTGTAGTATTCGTGATGACGACATCTGTATCCGTATGTGATTCCATCAGGCCGATATGCTGAAGAGTTGAGTCGGAATAAGTGATTTCTAACACATCACGATGACTATTGCCACGGGCCTTCAATGATTCCAATTCTTGGTTGATACGGGAATGGATCACATTATTATGTAAATAAAACATGGAGACGGTTTCCATCAATAAAATGCACACAAATATACAAAGTCCCAGCTTAAAGGAGATTTTCAATATATCACCTTCTTATTTATTGAAGTCAGTTTAGCGAAAAAATATGAAGAAAGTATGCAGTTTTTTATAATTCCTTCGTTTCTTCTTAAATAACGATAATCCGAATGAGGACTGGTTGCAAGGAGGACAACATTTTTTAATGATCCCGAACTGTCGTTTTTCAGCATTTGAATAGAATGAGAATAGGAAATCAGGTTGTAATTTGACTTTTTTTCAATAAAGCATGGACTTAGCATTGCTAAGAAAAGCCTGTTTAATTAAGGTTGACAGTAAATCCGTTTACGAAGGGACGAGTCTGAAAAAGAACAAGCGAAGCGGTTGCACGTTCATGCGCCTCCATTCCCTTAATTGATAGTTATATAGAATGGTCTGGTTTAATCACCTAAATCACAGATCGATGGAGCCATATTCCATATGTGAAATTGAGACTGCCGAAAGAAACGGTAGTTTTTATTTTTTGTCTAAATAAAATGTTTTGCATACAGGAAACATTTTGTCGCTAGTGAATAGTATGTAAAAAAGGAGCTGATCCATATGAGTTGTACAAACCGTACGCAAAAAAAAATAATGGCTTATTCCGCATTATTCAAAAAAATGGGCATTCTTAATGAAGAAGAATACAAAAATATCGCGAAGACCTTTCAGGCAAAGGATTGAGGAACGTTCCATTGGATGCCCATAAACTTTTATCCCATAACAAACAGGCTGTAAAACCCCCACCTTCAATTTCCGAATAAAGTGGGGGACGGCAGTCTGCGAATAGATTCCCTAAATTACGAAAAAAGGATTTATATGGTATTGTATGAGAGTTGTATATATCAAGGGGGAGTGATAGGTAGAATGAATGGAATATTTGATGTGGGAGAATATTTGCATACACCCACTTTAATCCTTATGGTGTCCAGTTACATAATGATTTTGATCATTTTTTCCGTTATTTATAAAAAAATAGAAAGTCCTCCTAAGGTATGGAAGGCTCTCGTTGTGTTTGTACTAGGAATGATTACTTTTCGTTTTACTTTTAATCTATCAGATGAGGTGGTAAGTGTACCCATTATCCCTATAGGGGTGGCTCTCTTATCATGGTTATTGAGAAGGAAAGGTGATGTAGGCAGATGGCATCGTTTTCGTCGATTTGCCTGGCTCGGATTCTTATCGAATTTCATCTTTTTGGCGGCTTCCCTATTAGCCATACCGCTGGATGAAATGATGTATCCCAAGAAGGAACCATCTACATATATGATGGACGTTAAAAATTCCTCGCTAATAGCGACCCATCCGAACTCTAAAGAAGTCACATTGAATCAAGAAGAGCTGCAAAGACAAATGAATAAGATGAAACAAAAGAAAATCGAGAGCGAATCTTGGTATTCCGGAATCAATGAAGAGAGCGGGTATAAAGAAACGTTCCCTTATATTCTGTCAGGGACCGTTCCTGAAAAGGGAAGTGGACTTAATGTACTCATTTATATTGAAGAAGATGGAAAGGGTCTACTGATTACACCAAATAAAGGGCAGCAGGTCTATTACAGGTTAGAAGAATCCATTTTGACTGAAGGTGGGGAGAGGAGTGACTAATAAAACAAAAATGATTGTTATCATTACAGCTGTTATATCGATTGGTGGTATCCTTTTATTTGGTCGATTTTCAAAAGCGCCGGAACCCTTCCTATCGGACAGACAAGTCATCGAACGAATAAACTCAAACTTCTCTGAGTCTCAGCCGAAGGTCATACAAGATCATATCTTTTTGGATGATACACATGTGTTTGTCCCCTTTATTAGTGAAGATAATCGATATGGGATGAGTTTTTGGGTCTGGAAGGGCAATAAATGGAGAGTGGCTTCTGTGGAAAATAGAGGTCAGCCACAGGTTTGGAATGGAGAAGAAAAATCTTTGATCATGTGGAATATGGATCCGAAAGATGACATTTCCGAAATCAGGGTTTTTATGAAAAAAGATAGAGATTTTATGGTATCGGATGGCAAAGCCACCTATCAACCTGGAATAGAAATGATGCACAACATTGTGATGCAGGGGAAAATGTACGGAGTCGAAACTTATCCCGACAATTGGCAGGAACTTATGGATCATTATGTAAAACTAAAGGGGGAAGTTGGTCAGAAAAACTTTCTTGAATTGAACGAACCGATACAATTGGCGATTAATTTTTATGATAAGGATGGGAAAGAGACTTATCCTGAACACGCCATTAACGGAATTAGCTATACGACAGGAAATAATTTTGTGGATGTTCCTTTTCTTGTTCATGTGGAAGTGGATGAGTTGGAGGGGACTTATTGAAAGTGAGCTGCCAAAATTGTCAGACCTTTATTCATTATACTAATCTGTTTGGATAGTTTGATATTGACCAATATGATCAATAGGCTGTTGTTTTAATGGAGGTTATGTAGAAGGAAGATTTGTTGTGATCCGATGGTTGTCTCTGCGATAATGGAATAAAGAAATCGAAAAGGAGTTACAAAGGATGGCAGAGGACTTTAAGATTCCCAGCTTGAAAGTGGATGAGATCGATAAGAAAATCATATCGGTTCTACACGAAGATGCGCGAATTTCATATACCGACTTAGCGAAGAAAGTGGAGCTCTCCAGAGTTGCGGTTCAGATGAGAATTAATCATCTTGTTGAAAACGGCGTGATTGAGAGGTTCACTGCGGTCATTAATCCAGGTAAGGTAGGCATCCATGTTTCGGCATTTTTCAACGTTGAAGTTGAGCCTAAATATTTGGAATCGGTGGCCCAGCAATTAGAAAGCGAGCCGGCTGTAACGAGTTTATATCATATGACCGGTCCGAGTAAACTCCATATGCACGGAATCTTTACTGATAATCAGGAGATGGAACGTTTTCTCAATGAAAAGTTGTATGCGGTCGACGGCGTTGTCAGCGTGGATTGCCAAATTCTCATTAAACGTTATAAGAGCCGGATGGGAATGAAACTTTAAATGAAAAAATCCGCCTATATAGGTGGATTTTTTTTATTTATGTGAGCGGGATGATAAAGCCGCCGTACGCAAAGGCAAGAATGATTACAAATGCGGGGTGAATCTTGAATTTACCCAGTGCTAAGTAAGCCAATCCAGCGATGATGATCGAATGGATGTAGCCGATGGAACCGACGGCATCTGCGGCCATGTTCCAGGTAAGCAGTAACATCATGATCGCAATCACGGGCTGAACAAGTAAGGACATGCCTTTTACGATGGGGGATTGCTTGTATTTTCGCAAGATTTTCAATAAGTAGATCAAAGCCACTGCTGAAGGGATGATGGTGCCAGCCAATGCAGCTATAAACCCTGGCCAGCCGTACACATCATATCCGACATATGCGGCAATTTTGGTGGCGATTGGCCCTGGAAGGGAATTTCCTAATGCAAGCATTTGCGAGAACTCGGTATTATCAAGCCAGCCGTAACGGGTGACGATTTGATCATACATAAGCGGAATCGAGGCTGGACCTCCGCCATAACCAAGCATATTGGCTATGAAAAACGCTAGAAAAACTGCGACACCAATCGGGATGAAGATAACACCCATTACGCGGATTCCTCCTTCGTATCACCCTTTTTATTTTTCAATCTATCTTTTAATTTAAAGTGGAACGCCCCATAAAAAAGGAATATCATGATGACGATACCCGGATGCAGGGAAATGATCTGGAGAAGCAAAAAGGAAATCGCAAAAAAGGTGATTCCGAGTACCTTTCCCAAACCTTTTACCGCCTTTTCGCCAAACTCATAAGCCATTTGACCAAGCATGACCGCAACAACTGGCATTACAGCCGCGATCATATTGTTGATCATCGCTGAATTACTTAGAACATTAATGAATGCAATCAAGAAAACCATCGCAAAGCATGAAGGTAAAACATGGGCTGCCACACTCACGAGGGCTCCCGGCCAGCCTTTTAATTTATAACCAAGATATGCTGCCATCTTGGTGGCGATCGGTCCTGGGAGTGTATTGGCAATCGCCAAGGTTTCCCCGAATTCATCATCGTCGAGCCAGTGATAGCGGGAAACTGCTTCGTGGCGGATGAGCGGGATGACGGATGGCCCGCCGCCAAAACCTAAAATCCCCGTCCGCATCATCCCGACCGTTAATTCGGTATATGGATTTTTCAATACGATTCCTCCTGTTTTTGTTTAAATTTAGAAATACATTTCCAAGATTATGAATTAATGATATCAAAAATGCTTTCGAAATGTATATAAAATGT